>JACMLS010001089.1 GCA_014379485.1 Bacteroidia bacterium
AAAAAACAATCTGTGAAAACAGTGCTCCCGATAGCTATCGGGACTGTGGCTAAACACTCAATGCTTACAAATTCCCTTTGAATACAAGTCAAAATCCAGCTGCCGTTTTATTTTTCCGTTCTCTGTTACAAAAAGATAAGAATGACCATTTGTGCTGTTCTCACATTCATGGTACTCAATAGCAACAATAAAGATCTTTTTGTCTTTAGAAAAAACCGGAACAGAAATGGAATAATTCGGAAAAACTTTTTCTTTAGCAATTCTGTTTGCAGTCAGCGCCATTTCCCATTTAAAATACTTGCCGTTGTTAAGCTGGCCTAAAATTATTTCCTGGTCTTCTTTACCTAACAAACGCAGATCATCAGCAATTCCTTTGCGGGTAAGATCAAATCGTTCAAGCATTGCAGAAGGCGACATTACCGTATAAAAAGGAATTTCTGAATTCAGGATCTTAATATTTTTTTTTAATAAACCATTCTTTTCAATCAGAAAAAAAACATTTCTTATAAGCATAGTATCTATAAACGGAATTACCACAGACTCCGCTTTTTTCTGTTCGTGCATTCCTTTTTCAAAACTCTCATGCAATAATTTTACCTGCTCCAAATCCTTTCGCGTTTGTTTCTCCAGCAAGTAATATGCAAGAGCGGCGCCTGCAAGGAGGAGGATTACGAGGAGTATTGTAATGGTTCTTTTGGACATTACGTTGTTTCAAACGACAGGAATTCTCTGTTGTTGTTTTCCTATTTGTTTATTTTGTTTTCTAATCTTTTGTCTGGAAATATCCTCCTGTTCTATTTGCAGAAATCCTTTTACCGAATTGTTGGTAAAGAACAAAACTTTGCCATAATGTTAATGTGTGGTTAAAAAAAATCTCATTCAAGAGAGTAGTTAATCACAGTTGTGATTAATGTTTGAACAGCTTTATTGCAGTTCTTAAATTCAAATACTCCCAAGGAATCTTCTCCATTTTCCTGAAAAAATTCACTTATTAAGGCGTGAATGAAGGACTGCGTTGAAGAATCTACGCCTTTAAAATCAAGGCAAATCTTTTCACCTTTATCAACTAACGGCTTTAAATTATTTACTCTAAGATCACGTGCGTCATCTTTATTTTCCGCAAAATTTCCTACTAAGTCTGAGATAACAAATGTTTTCATCATGTAAAGTTTATTCTTTTGTAAAAACTTTTTTTCTCTTTTTTTACTCCAAGTCGATATGCATTTCCAATCCTTTCTATCAAATTATTGAATGCACTTTCATCTTTTATATTAATATCTATACCTACTACTGTTCCAGGAAAAAAGGGGAGATTTTCTTTAATTGCGCAGTGATCTTCTAAGGGGTCAGCATTAAAATTGACTATAGATTTTTGCTTTTTATATCTCAATTTATAATATGCGCTCCCAGAGTAAATTAAAAAATGATTATGAGTGGATTGGGCAATGCACTTCGTAAAAAAAAGACCTGCACCAGCATTTTCATAGTTACCACCAATACGATTTGTTACACCAGAAATCCCTGGAGTGAGGGCTAATTTGAGAGCTTCCTTATCTGAATTTACTTTATGGTGTTTAGCTAGAGTTTTTTTTAGACCATCACCGATATCACTTATACCGATAGATATTTTACCCCTCCGCTTATTGTAAGTCGCACAAACATTACCGCCATATTCACTATTTGAATGCTCCAAAACATTCCGTAGTATTTCACTAAATACGTGCTTGATTGCTCTGGAATTATCCCTAGAAGTATGAAGAATTGGGTCGATTGTTTTAATAAATGTGGTCAATTCTTTACCATTACGTATTTTTGTTAAGGGAATAAACCTTCCTGTTTCATCATGTATTTCCGTGTTTTTTATATTACTAAACCCTAATGAGCTAAATAATCCCATTCTTTGCAG
>JACMLS010001090.1 GCA_014379485.1 Bacteroidia bacterium
GAAATCAAAACGCCTGAGCCGCCGTGTGCGCTGTACCCGGCCATTTGGTGCGAACTTTCATCTTTTCACGCCGTGCAAGGGAGAGACCGTGCGATTCGAAAAGATGAAAGTTGGCAAATGGCCTTGACTTTTTGCCTACTTTTTTGTCAAGTTATATAACAATTGCAACTCTAAATCCGGGAAAGAAAAGTGATTGAGATTCAATAATTTAGAATCACTTTTCTTAAGAGAAAAAAGTTGGGGATCGCCGCGCGCGCAAGCTTAGCAACAGCTTTTCAGAGGAGAGAAATTGCCCGTGCGAAATGGCGGTAGCAATAACATTTCAATTCGGCCATCGCTCTCAATCAAAATCAGGTCAAACTCTTGTCTTGACGAACATGCGATAGCTATCGGGATTCACTAAGAAAATTTTACTGAATATTTTCCCAGATAAGATTTTTTAATTCTTTAATCCCTTTTGTTGTTTGAGAAGAGAAGAAGAGATAAGGAATTTTATTTTTTCCTTTTATGCGTTTGTTGATGTCTTTTGAAATTTCGCTTTCCAGTTCTTCGTCCAGCAGATCACTTTTAGAAATTCCAAGTATCCTTTTTTTATCGAGCAGTTCAGGATTGTAGAGTTTTAATTCGTTCAGCAACACTTTATATTCTTCTACAATGTCTTTACTATCTGCACTTACCAGGAACAAGAGTATGGAGTTTCGCTCAATGTGTCTTAAAAACCTGAGCCCAAGTCCTTTTCCTTCATGCGCCCCTTCAATAATACCGGGTATGTCTGCCATTACAAAACTCTTATGCTCGTGGTATTTTACAATTCCTAAATTCGGAACGAGTGTAGTGAAAGGATAATTTCCTATTTCGGGTTTTGCCGCGCTAACCACAGAGAGCAAAGTAGATTTACCTGCATTTGGAAAGCCAACAAGACCAACATCTGCCAGTAATTTCAGTTCAAGAATAACCCACACTTTCTTTCCTGGTTCGCCGGGTTGTGCGTAGCGGGGCGCCTGCTTGGTGGCGGTAGCAAAATGCGCATTGCCCCAGCCTCCGCGTCCGCCAGGCATTAAAATCGTTTCCTGCCCCTCTTCACTGATCTCACAAATAAAATCTCCGGTTTCGGCATCGCGGGCAATGGTTCCAAGCGGTACATCTAAGTAAATGTCCTTTCCGAATTTTCCGCTGCAGTTAGATCCCAATCCTCCAACACCATCTTCTGCAATTATATGTTTGCGGTATTTTAAGTGAATGAGGGTCCAGTGCTGCTTGTTTCCTCTCAGAATAATATGTCCGCCCCTGCCACCGTCTCCGCCGTCAGGTCCGCCCTGTGCAACAAATTTTTCGCGGCGAAAGTGAATAGAACCGGGGCCTCCATTACCGGTACGGCAACAGATCTTAACGTAATCAACAAAATTTGAATCCATGATAATTATAAAAAACAAATGACACAGCAAAAAGTATCACTGTGTCATTTGCGCAACAAAATTACGAAAGATTACTTTCTCTTTTTGCTTTTTGTTTTATTAGATTTTTTAGCGGTTTTCTTTTTTGGAGCCGCTTTTTTCTTTGGTGCTGATTTTTTTGCTCCTTTTTTCTTTGGAGCGCTCTTTTTAGCAGCTTTTTTACCTGCTTTTTTAGGAGCTGATTTTTTTGCTGTTTTCTTTTTTGGAGCAGCTTTTTTCTTAGGAGCCGGTTTCTTTTTGGCAACCTTTTTCTTTGCAGGGGCTGCTTTCTTTTTAGCAGGGGCTGCTGCCTTTTTCTTGGCAGGCGCGGCTTTTTTCTTAGCAGCAGGTTTTGCTTTTACAGGCTTTGGTGCAACATGTTTTTCTTCGTGGTGTTTTTCTTCGTGCTGAGCTTGTCCGTGATTGTCATCATGGTGTTTTTCATCATGGTTCTCATCTTTTTTATGATCATCATGATTGTCGTGGTGCTCATCTTTATTTTCGTGAGCGTGTTTTTCATCCTGGTGCTCATCATTATGATGGCCATGATTGTGCTGGTCATTGTTTTCTTCGTGTAACATAAGCTTCTGGTTTTTGATGTGTTTTTTATTTTTTGATTTCTGGTTTGTTTGGTGATGATCCTGATGTGCTTCTAAAACTCCCTCTCCATGAGCTTCGCCTGCATCCAGGTGATCGATCTCATGACAGAGCAGTTCAAAAACAGCTTCAATGTCTCCCATTCCTGCAACGGGTTTGTATTTTCCTTCGCTTTTATAATATTCTATAAGAGGAGAAGTTTTTACATTATACTCGTTTATGCGGTTTTGAATAACAGTTTCGTTTCTATCATCTGCCCTGCCTGATTCTTTTCCTCTCTCAATCAGGCGCACTACCAGTTCTTCATTGCTTACTTCAAGCGAAAGCGTGGCAGCAATGTGCGTTCCGTGTTTTTCAAGCAACTCATCAAGCGAAATTGCCTGAATGGTTGTACGCGGAAAACCATCAAAAATAAAACCATCTGCAGAAGGATTCTCTTCGATCTGCTTTTCAATCATACCAATCACAATCTTATCAGAAACCAATTCTCCCCTATCCATAATTGCTTTTGCCGCAAGGCCAAGTTCTGTTCCTTTTGCAATCTGGCTACGCAACATGTCTCCGGTTGATAAATGAATCAGGTTATACTTTTTGCCCAGCCTTACTGACTGAGTTCCTTTGCCTGAGCCCGGTGGGCCGAATAAAATTAAATTCAACATGGCTTAAAATTCACTTAACTAAAGTATTAATTTTTTTTACACACAATTAAAAAAACCTAAAAATTATTTTTTTGGATTTTTTCTATTCAGCTTGCTTCTGTTTTATTTTGCCAAAACGTAAATTTCTTTCAGATTCCTGCCCAATCCATCATAATCCAGGCCATACCCTACAACAAAATCATTCGGAATTTCAATTCCTGCATAGTCTACCTTCATCTCCTTTTGATAAGCTTCGGGTTTTAAAAGTAGTGTGGCAATTTTAAGTTCTTTTACTTCTTTTTGCTCAAGTACATGGTACAATTTTTCGAGTGTGGTGCCGGTATCTACAATATCCTCTACAATTACCACTACCCGGCCCTTTACATCTTCGGTAAGGCCAATCAGTTCAGTTACGCTGCCAGACGAACTAACACCATGGTAAGAGGCCACCTTAATAAAAGAAAGATGGCAGGGAATATTTACCTTTCTTAAAAGGTCTGCGGCAAATATAAAAGAGCCGTTCAGCACCACCAGAAACAGTGGAAATTTGTCTTTTAATTCCGTATTAATTTTTTCCGCAATCTCTGTAACAGCTGTGTTTATGCGGCTTTCCGTGATATACGGAACAAATTTTTTATCTTTTATCTCTACTACGCTCATAATGAAAGGATGGCTAAGTTAGCAGATTTACTGATAGCACAGAAGAGTTTGCCACAGATTTCGTGGATTAGCGCAGATTTAATTTGAAAAACAACCCGCATATCAAATTTGCATAATCTGTAGTGCTAAGGGTACGAATTAAAAATAAAATCTGTGCCTCAATCCGCGGCAATCTGCGATCCCGACAAATTTGTCGGGAGTGGCACCAGGAGTGCAGGATTCTCATAATTTTATGGTAGGTTTGCGGTATGGAATTTTTTGAGCCAACCCGCCTTAAAATTGCCGTTCTGGGCGGTGGCCAGCTTGGCCGAATGATGATTCAGAGTGCCCTGAACCTAAATCTTTCTTTAAGTACAATGGATCCCGATCCGGATGCTCCCTGCAAAGATATTTCTGCAGAATTTTGCGTGGGCGACCTGATGAATTTTGAGGAAGTGTACCAGTTTGGTAAAAGGGCCGACCTTATTACTATTGAAATTGAACACGTAAATACAGAAGCCCTTAAAAAACTACAATCAGAAGGAAAAAAGGTATTTCCGCAGCCGGAGATCATTGAAATGATACAGGACAAAGGCAGCCAGAAAATGTTTTTTCAGCGAAATGA
>JACMLS010001091.1 GCA_014379485.1 Bacteroidia bacterium
AAAACATTTAATAAACTGATTTCGTTTTTTTCCTGGGCAATAAGAAAACTGTCTCTGATAAGTACCAGCTCTCTTAAAGTATAATTAGTGGAAATTATTTTATCTGTTTTAATTCCTGCTTTATGCAAATACAGCTGGTTGGCTGTGCTTCTGTATAAAAAGCAGGAATCGTTTTGCAATACCACAAAATTTTCGGCGAATGACTTTGGTTTAAATTGATAAATAATTTTGTTCTGTAAACAGTCGTAAGAACTTATGATGCTATCAGGAGAAACAGATAAAACATTGCCCGTGTATTTGCTGATCTTTGAAAGCCCGTTAATTTTTAATTTAGAATTAACAGAGCTCCATATTATTCGTCCGCTTTTCAGAGAAAACAAACTGGAATTATCAATGAAATTCACGACTACAAGTTCATTTGCCTGATCAGTCTCCACCCCATAGGGCAACCAGCCGGTTCCAAAAACCCTGTTAAACCACCCGTTCTTAAAATCGTAACTGTAACAATTTCCGGCAGAACTGCTGTAAACAATATTATAATTTTCATTAAAAACCACTTTGTAAAACGTTTGTGCAAAAGAGGAGCTGGCATAAGTTCCGAAATGAAAGGCGTTTCCTATTTCATGTTTATCATAATCATAAATTTTGCAATATCCGTAATCTGTCATTACAACCAAATGCATGTTGTTGTCGCTCGTAATTTTAAAAGTCAGTTTTGTAAATGCAGAATCTGCAGAAGTTGTAACAATCCGCTCAACGCCCGAATTGAGGTCTATGGTTTTTACATCTGTGCCATCGGTAATAACAATCAAATTACCAAACGGAAAACAAATGTCTGTTAAGTTTTTTAGTTTGGTTTTTATTAGAGTGTCATTACCACTTTTTAAATCAAGCAACATAATGTTCCCGTCAAAAACATCAATCGCAGCTTTTTTCCTTGCATAATCCATCGCAAACAATCCAGCCCGGTTATTAAAACCTTTAATTGTTTTAACACAGATTTTTTTTTCGACATCCCATAATTTAATTGTACTATCGCTGCAGGTGCTTAGCAGCATCCGGTCTTTGTCATAAAAACCAACATCGTTAACCCTGTTTTTGTGCCCCTTAAAAGTTGCAATTAATTTTCCGGTTTCAACTTCCCAGATTTTTATTGTTGAATCGAGCGAACAACTGGCAAGCAGTTTTTCGTTTTGCGAGAAACTTACTTTTCTTATTGCATTACTGTGCGCCGTTATTTTTCTGAGTTCCTTGCTTCCGTCTCCCAACATAATTTTAATTACGCCGGTTAATCCTCCGCATGCCATTAATTTTCCGGAGGGGCTGCAATCTAAAGCATATAAAAAATCATTGAAGCCCGAGTTAATTGTAAGTTTAGGTTCAACTTCAGCACTCTGCAGGTGTGGATTAAAAATAAAACTGTACGAATAAAACCCATATTTTTCGTGCTTGTATTCTTTCTCCCCTCCGTAATTAATAACTATATAAAGTTTGGCTTTAGTATAATTGTTATAATAACATGATGCGCTGATGTTCTTATAATCTGTAAAAGGCACGAGTAGTTTTTGCGCTGAATCTGATTTGAATGTTGCAAAATCGTCAGCATTGGCGAGTCCGTAATTAGATTCGAATCCATAATAAATCTTAGGCGCCTGCCCCTCAGTCAATCCAAATAAAAGCGGAAGATCCCTCCCATATTCAGCCATTAGGTTGTTGCCGTTAAGGCAGGTATCAATATAATACGCAATGTTCATTTTTTCTTTTGCGTTTTTAAACATTACAAAATTAGATGTAAAAACAGTTTGCTTAGAGGTAAACTGCTTAAACTCTGTAAGAAATTGTTTGTTAAACCGCGCGCCAAATTTTTCCATCTTTGCTTCAAACTCTTTTGGGAGCTTTATCTGGCCGCTTAATGAAGCGGTAAACAGGAAAAAAAAGAATGCAAGAAAAAAATTGGTTTTACCTTTCATTTTTTGAATGAATATTTGAAAATCAAATATAATAATTTGAAAACGGAATGATTGATGAAAAAACAAAAGTTCAAAAAAAACTTACTGAATCACAATTAAAAAAACCTGAAGGAAAATTATTTTTTAAGGTACTTTTTTACTACTTCCGTCAACCCTTCGTGCTCATAATATTTTGCAAGAGACTCTAAAGAATTATTGTCTTTATCTATAACAGAAATATCTGCTCCCACAGAGCATAAATACTCTGCAATTTCTGCGTTTTTGTTAATGCCCGCTACTATTAAAGGTGTTCTGCCTGAAAAAGTCGGGGTATTCAAAAACTGAGGGTATAAGGCCAACACTTCTTTTACCATATCAAGATCTTTAGAAAGTACTGCCAGGTGAAGAATATTAAACCCGACGTCTGAAACAACATCTGCTTTTGCCCCATGTTTCAGCAACAAACGGAATTGTTCTTTTTTTGCATAATAAACAGCCTGGTGAATCGGGTACCAGTCGCCGCTTGCAGGTGTATTTATATTCTCTTTGTGTTTTTCAAGCAACATTTTCATTACCGCTGTATTTTCAGATGAGGCGCTTAACAAAAGGGCTGAGTTTCCGGTAGTATCTCTTATAGAAAGATCGGTTCCTTTTGCAATTAAAAATTCTGCTATCTCCGGGTTTTTACTGAAATCTGTTATCAGCAAAGCAGTGGACCCCGCTTTGTTTTGCTTATTTAAAAGTTCCGGACATAAAGAATAAACTTCTTTTACCAGTTCAAAATCTTTTGCAAGAACCGCCAGCTGAAGAATAGTAAACCCTGCGTTTGAAACAACGTTTAGTTTTGCACCATTCCTTACCAATAACCTGAACTGCTCTTTTTTTGCGCCGTAAACAGCTGCGTGAATGGGGTACCACTCTATATCACAAGGCATGTTCACCGCTTCTTTATATTTTTTTATGGCCAGCTTCATCACTTCAATATTAGAAGAGAAAACAGCATTCATAACAATAGTGTTACCCGAAGTGTCAGCGTGCCTCACATTCATACCTGCGGCAATTAATTTTTTACAAACCTCAGGCTTACTCTTGTAAAATGAAACAAGGCCCGCGGTATTTTTATCTAAACCCGCAATAAAATTTACATTTGCTCCTTTAGAGAGGAGATAGTCTACAGCCTCTTCACTCTCTTCTGCAACAGAAAACATTAGTGCGGGCCAGCCAATCTCTGTTCTTGTTTCTTTTTGCATTCCGCAATCATCCGGATCAATTTTTTTCTCCTCAATGAGGTATTTCATCAGGTCCATTTTGTTTTTACCTGCCGCAATATTTAAAAGACTTCCGTAATAACTTGTTTGCTCTTTATTGAAATAGATAATTCCTTTTTTTCTGAAATCTGCTTTTCGCTCTCCTAATTTTTTTACAAGATCAAGATCGCTGTAGAGCGCAGCCCACATTAAAGTAGTAGCGCCATTGGTATCTACAGAAGAAATATCTGCACCTTCATTAATAAGTTTATCAACAAGCTCTTTGTCGTTAATTTTAATTGCACTCGCCAGCTCTTCGTTAAAATCATTTTCCCAGATCAGCACATCGTTAGAAATGTTTTCGCTTCTTGATGTGGGCTGTTGTCTTCCGCCGGTAATTTTCGGAACATCTTCTTCAATATATTTTTGCAATTCAGATAAATAAACTTTGCCGTCGTTATTTGCATCTGCTTTATGTTTGCGCAACGCGTTTATGAGTGAATAAGAGAAAACCCCGTTGTTCCATTCCTCTCCTTCAATTGCATACTCAGTTCCGCCTGCTGAGGAGATAACGGTTGCGCCAGAAGTTTTTCTCAGGTCGGTAAACATTTCTTTCATCAGGTTTATTGAATTTTGCAGCTCGCCCTCTTTGCCCACAACTTTAGATGAAGATGCCGCTCTGAAAGCAATGGCTCCTTCATCTGCCACCTTTTCTGTCTTTACAAGCTGCACCTCTTCTTTATCAATTTCGCCTGAGTGGCAGGCATCAATAAGCACTACTTTGTTCCTTGGGCTTATACCTTCAAGCAAGTGTTCTATTTCTGAATACAACAACCCGTTTTGCGAAGGATTATTAAAATTTATATCGCGTGTTGCCAGGTAATAATCAAAGTTCTTGTCAAGTATGCCATGCGATGCTATAAATAAAATAACTTTATCGTTTACACCTACAGAATCGAGGTTATGGTTGCTGTTAAGACTTTCGCTCAGGGCACGAATGTTTTTTAGCGTGGCATTTTCATTTATCAGTGTGTCAACAATTATCTTACTGTATTGATTCCGCTGGTTCTGAAAAAGTTTTACAAAATCGCGTACATCTTTTGCCGGATATTTTAAATTGTATTTACTGCTGTCAAACTCAGAAACGCCAATACCAATAATATGAAGTTTTGGTTTAATGGGATTCTTATCACCTTCGTAATATGTTTGAATGGTGAGCGGATACGATTCAACATTCTTGTCATCTTTTATTCTTACAGAAATTTTGTTGAAGCCTTTGTGCAGAAAAAAACTAAGTTCAAGATCTTTTGCGTGATCGTTTTTATTTTTAAAAATATACCCGTTATTATCTGCAAAAGGTACGTCGTTAAAAAAAATGTGAATGCTCTTTAAACCCGTATCACGGTCAAACAAACGGAAGAACATTTTTTGTTCACTGGCATTAACTACAGGCGGATATGAATAGGCGGATAATACAATTGGCCTGCCCTCTGACTTAAAAATAAAATCTTTGTCGAGACCAGAGCGCTTTAATCTTTTTTCGTACAATTTTTTATACGCACCAACTATGTCTTCTGATTCGTAGCCAAGTCTTTTTGCAATAATATCGGGCCTGTTGTATTCCACATCAAGTTCAGACAGGCTGAAAGTGCTGTTGCCAAAAGTAAAATACGCGAATTCTGTTTGACGGCGGCTGGAGTACTGGCTGTTTGAAACGTAATAAAAATCGGGCGTAAATGTTATAAAATCTTTATCGAACGAGGCATATTTACTCAGGGTAAGTGTATAATCTGACGTTTGCCAGAGTTTTGTAAAACCATCTGTACCGTGGGTAATCAAAAATCTTCCGTCGTTGGTAAATTTTGGCTGGTAGGGCGATTTTTTGTGCGGATAAAACTTTTTTACAACAGCGTTTTTATCAAAATCATATACTACCACTTCTCCTGACTTAGTGGTAGCTATCAGTTCGCTTTTAAACGGATGCATAGTTAAAGTCCATGGCTTTTCTCCAAAAGGGTTAATTAAATTTTTAAGCGCCTTGCCGGTTCTGTTCTCAAAGATGAGCAACTTCTTTTCATTTACAGCAAACAGTGCAATGTGCAATTTATTCACGGCAGGCACATAACCCTCGGTAGAATCAGGCGAGCTAACCAGTAACCGCTGGTCTGCAGTATAAAGGTTGTACAAATAACGCTGGTTCTTTTTTCTCAACATGATCAGGCTGTCAGAGAAAAGGGTAATATTTCCTGTAAGCAACCCTTTGTTTATCTGCTTATCATTTTTTTCATTTGCCCTGTGCAAAAAAATCTCTCTTTCGTTTGTGAGATAGATCAATGAAGAATCATTCTCTAACGTATAAAAATCCTGTATGTTTCTTTTCGCCTTGTATTTATAAATGACCTTTTTTTGCAAAAGATTATACACTTCAAGAACAGAATCTTTTGTTAAATAAATGAGTGTGTTAGAGCTTGTTGCAAATTTTATTTTTCCTTTTACCGGGATTGGAATTTTATCTTCGGCAGAATTCCAGGTTATTCTTCCGCTCCTTAATGAAAACAAGCGCGTATCTCCGTTTTCAATTGCCTGCAAAATAAACTCGTCATTCTTGTCAACTTCAAGTACAGGCTCAATCCATCCACTGCCAATAATATAACTCAATTGGCGATTTAAAAGATCATACTTGGTGCATTTATTATCTCCGGCACAAAATATAATATCATATTTAATATTGTATTCAATATTGTAAAACCTGTTTGGATAATCGCGAAACGCACAATAAAATGTTCTGTAAATTTTTTTATCATTATAATCACAGATCTGCGTATAGCCATGCCTTGTCATTAAAACTATCTTAAGGTCACCGCTGTCACTTGCTTCCTTTCTTCCGGCAAGAAAAGCAAAGGCAGAATCGGTTGGCGAAGTAAAATTCCATTCTTTTCTTTTGTTGAGATCATAACAAACAATGTTTTTACCGTTAGAGAACAATAACACATCAGAATACCTGTAAAGCATATCCGTGATCTCCGGAAACGAGCATTTATACTGTGCTGTATCATCGGTTTTCAGATCAATTAAAATAAGATCGCCTCCTGAAACAAAAACCGCTGCGCTTTTTACCGCTTCGTTTACTTTTAATTCTGCCGGTTTTCCTTTGGGTGTTTTAATTGTTTTATAACAGATCCAGCTATTGCTGAAACCTTTTTTTGGTGCCCACAGTTTTATACTGCTGTCTGCGGCAATACTTACAATTTTAGTATCATGATCAAAAAAAGAAACATCAGTAACCGGGCCCTTATGACCTTTAAGATTACTTACAAGTTTACCTGTTTGTATTTCCCAGAGTTTTATTGTTGAATCTTCAGCGCAGGCTGCCAGCAATTTTTCATTTTCAGAAAAATTAATTTTCGTAACTGCTTTTTCGCTCTCTATTACGCTTCTCAGTTCCCTGCTTCCGTCTCCTTTGCAAATTTTTAATACTCCCTCATCACCAGCGTAGGCCATTAACTCGCCGGTTTTAGAGCAGGTAATGGTTCTTATCCTGTCATTAGAACCTGACTGAACAACAAGCTGCGGCTCAGTGCCCGGATTTGGTAAATGCGGAAGAAACCTGAAACTGAAAAAAAGATTTTGCGAATTCTCAGATTTTTTTTTCAACTCTCCATCATAATTAAACACCATGTAAATTTTGCCTTTTGTTGCGTGGTTGTAAAAGGCCATAATACTTAGTGTGCCATAATCTGCAAAAGCGGGTAATAATGTTTGCGCACTGTCTTCGGCAAAAAGAGCATAATCGTCAGAATTTACCACAACATGTATCTGTCCTGCCCTGAATACGTTTGATGTTTTGTTTTCAGCAATCCCCATCAGTTTAACAAGGTCTTCTTTGAACTCACCAATAATATTGTAATGATGCGCGCAGGTATCTGCATAAAAAGCTATGTTAAGTTTTTCTTTCGGGTTTTTAAACATCAGAAATTTTGAAGTGAATTTTGTTGCCTGCGATTTAAACGGAGTAAGCTCTCTTAAAATCGAGTCCACCACCATTACATCGTATTTTTTCATCTTTGCGGCAAATTCTTTTGGAATGTTTATTTGTGCGCATACCGGAAAAACCGAAAGGAATAAAAACAGGAAAGCGCCCTTTAAAAATTTCATTTGAGACAGAAAAAATAATGAACTCAAAGGTAAGTATTCCGCTCAGAATTATTTTTCCGGAAGCCTTCAAAAAATTTAATATCTTACTGATCGCTTTTTTACAAATGTAACCAAATGACAAGTTTGTATTATAACCGTTGGAAAAACCACGAATTTAAATTCTATCCCCAATGCTAAAATATTTAAGCTCATCTCTTTTATTGCTGCTCGTAACAGATACGCCTAAAAAAACTTATTCGTGGCTCGAAAAAACCGACAACCTCAATACCATTGAAACAAGAATTAAAGTTCCGGATGGATTTACGCGCATGCCCCTTACAAACAACTCCTTTGCATATTGGCTCAGGCATTTGCCTTTAAAGCCTGCCAACACACCTGTTAAAACCTGGGACGGAGAATTAAAATACGATCAAAACATGCATTGCGCTGTGGTTGATCTTGATTTTATTGGCGGCAATCTTCAACAATGCATTGATGCTATTATTCGTTTGCGGGCAGAATATTTACTGAGCGCAAACCGCGAGGATGAAATTCAGTTCAGCTACTCTTGTTGCACAGAAAAAATTGCCTGGAAAAAATGGAAAAACGGGTGGCGCACAAAGATCATAAACACCAACGGAAAAAGTTCTTTTGAATGGGTAAAAACACAAAAAGCAGACAGTTCGCTAAAAAATTTCCGTTCGTATCTGCACAACGTTATGAATTATGCGGGCACCCTTTCGCTAAGCCGCGATATGAAAAAAACTGAAGTCTCACAATTACTAACCGGAGACGCGTTTGTACACGGCGCAGCACCGGGTGCGGGCCATGGCGTATTGATCGTTGACATGGCCGTTTCTGCAAGCGGAAAAAAATTAATGTTGCTGGGCCAAAGTTTTAATCCGGCAGAGAACTTTAACATTATTAAAAGCAGCGGCAAATACTCGCCCTGGTTTGAAATGGATTTTGGCGAAGAATTAAAAATTCCGCAATGGTATTTTAGCAAAGGGCATGCTAGAAAATTTGAGTGAAAGAATTTCTTTATTTCTTCGGTATAAAACTTTGCCTGCAATCAAACCAAAAAGTTTTTTCAGGGCTGTTAGAACTAAGTAATGCATCAGAGTTGAAGTGTTTTTATACTCTCCACAGAGAAAATAAAAGAAACTGCACAAATTTTCAGCGTTGCCTTTTCGGATAAATTATCAACCCAGACTCGTCTCTTTGTTTTGGTTTTTCAGTTACACTGTTTTTAGTGATCTCTTTAGATTCTGTTTCTTTAGAAAGCGCATCTGGCAAAACAAAATTTAATGGCAGGGTAAAATAAACATCTACAAGATTTCCGCTTTGCATTCCGGGCTTCCACTTTGGCATAGCGGAAAGCAGGTTGCTTATGCTTTTCATAAATTCATCTTCCATCCCAATTCCACGCAAAATCACAGGCTCAGAAGCGGTGCCGTCTTTCTTTACAACAAAACGAATATAGATTTTTCCCTGCAGCCCCTGCTCAATTGCCTGCTTTGGATAATCAAGATTAGCGCCAATAAATTTGTAAAGAGAAGGTATTCCTCCCGGAAATTCGGGCATTTGAGCCGCGTAGCATAGCGGTGAATTGTTATCTATTGCCGGAGGTTCGGGATTTTCAACAACAATTTCTCCCATAGTTTCACCCAAAGGTTCAGAAATATCGCCGTTAACTATGTCAGGAGCAGTAAACACTATCTCTTCAAGAGAATCAGAATTTGTTTGCAGCATTTGCTCTGGTACTTGCTCTCTGGAAAAATTTGTTTCCAGGTCATTTACTTTATCCCAAACGGTAAGCGCTTTTCCATGAGGCTGCACTTCATCCTTACAAGAAAATAAAATCGTTGCAAAACAAATCACCATTACCAATTGTATCCGTCTGTGCAGCGGCGCCCTGAAAAAAGAAGGCGAGGGTTCATAAAAATCAGGCGCAACATCTACTACCTGGTCTTTATGAAAAAGTCCGCACACATTTTCTGTTTTGTGTTGCGCGCGATAAGAATCTACTTCTGTTTTAGTTTTTCCTCTGAAATCTACAATGCTCTTTTTACACATTCCGCAATGAAAACCTGAGGCGGTTTTATCAAAGTCGGCTAATTTTAAGGGACAGGCAAAATTTAAAATTACTTTTTCCATAATAAATGTTTTTAGTTTAAAAACTGTCCCGCGCTTAATTCAAAATTACTGAAGGGTTTTGTTATAACAGGTACCGTGTGCAAAGTTAAACTGACCGGATATTAAGAGAGAAAGAACAAAGACCGGCATTTAATTTAAAACAGAAAGTCATGTACATTACAAAATGCATGAATCCTATAAATTAAAAACTAAGGTTGGTGATGTTTTTTTTAGAATGTATTTCTGTTAGAAGACGTGTTTTCAGTTTATCCCGCCCACCCATCGCGATCCAAACTTCTGTACTGCACTGCCTTCGCAATACGATGCGTTTCATTATTATTTTCTTTTACAGATCGGCAATCGTTCTTGCCACACGCAAAATTCTATCATAAGCTCTTGCAGACAGCCCGAGTTTTTCCATTGCGGTGTTTAAAATAGCTGTGCTTGCTTCGTTCAAAACACAAAATTCACTTTGCAGTTTAGAGCTCACGCTTTTTTGGGATACAAACCAAGAGGGAGTCTGGCGCTTCCGGATAATACTCAGTTGAATATCTTATAATAATTTTACCGCTGTGCAGATTTTTAGAATCTCATTCCGGAGAAAACTGCGCTGGCTGCAGGCAATGAAAATTAGTATTCCTGTCAGGAATAAAATCCTCTTTTTAACTATCACAGGCTCTCGGGCCGCCTTTAATTCCATTCGAAAAGTTATATATTTGCTTTAACCACCTGTAAAGGACCTGAAGGACCTGAGAGTGGTTTTTATTTTCCATCACTCCTCATCTCTTTAATTTTTTACGACGACACGTAATGACCGCGAAGCTGCATTAATATGCAGCATCCAGCAGCATTTTTTCTAATAACACCAATGATGATTAAATTTTTATTAACCCTCAAAAACCAAAAAACCATGAAACAAAAATCGCAACTAAAAACTTCCCTGCTGGCTTTGTCACTCATTGCCACAGGTTGGTGCCTCGGCCAGAACAGGTGGAGCACACAAACAGTATCCGGAAATGATCTTTCCCCCCTTGCTCTCAACAATATCTTTGGAACAGACGGTGTGCTTACGCCAGTTGGAAAACGTGATATTCGTTTTTTTGCTGGGGGCACTCATCGCATGCACCTGGAAGGAGATCCTGGTCCAACATATGGCTTCTTTGGTATTAATGATCCTTTACCCAACCAGAGGCTGACTGTTACCGGCGGCAATATCAACGCAAGGACAGTTACAAACGGCTACATGATCAACAGCCAGTTTGTATTGTGGCACAACGGAAATGTCAACAATATTTTTGTTGGACAATTTGCAGGACTCACCAGCACAGGCACCGCCAATACCTTTACCGGTTTCAATTCAGGCAGGGTGAGTACAGGCAGCAGCAATACTTTTAGCGGGTTCAATGCCGGGCGTTTTAATTCTGACGGAAATGATAATACTTACATGGGAAGGCAGGCCGGTTTTGCAGGGAGCGCGATTGGAGCAGTGAACCAAAACACTATGATAGGTAGCGGCGCCGGCCAGAATAACCAGGCGGCCCGTCACACCTTCGTAGGGTATCATGCAGGATTTCTGCAAAATGCTGCCGGCGTAGTTGGCAACACATTCATTGGCTGGAACGCAGGTTCTGTCAACATCATTGGCGGAGAAAATTGTTTTGTTGGTCACCAGGCGGGTCTTAACAACACATCAAGCATCAACACCTTTATCGGCTTCAATTGCGGAACGGGTAACACTACCGGCGCCGCCAACACATTTCTTGGAACAGCAGC
>JACMLS010001092.1 GCA_014379485.1 Bacteroidia bacterium
TATTATAATTAATTTTTTTTAGTACGAACGCGAGTACTTTAAGGTTTCTTTAGTTATTGTCTCGCCAATTTTCATAAGCTTAAGGTTTTTACCCGCATGATCGAATTTTTTTATCGCTGTTGCGTGATCAATTTTTATAAATCCGAAAGTATCATAATGCATCCCGATAATATCATCGCATTTTATAAAATCAGTACAGATAATTGCATTTTCAATACCCATGGTAAAATTATCTCCTATCGGTAAAAAAGCAAAATCAATTTTTCTGTAATCGCCAATAAGTTTCATATCGTAAGTAAGTGCTGTATCACCGGCATAATAAAAACTTCCTGCTTCAGATTCAATTACAAATCCCATAGGGTTTCCGCCATAAGTACCATCGGGTAAAGAGCTGCTGTGTATTGCGCTTACGCATTTTACATTAAAACCCTCAAGATGTAGCTTTCCGCCAATATTTGTTGGATGAATATTTGTAATTCCCTGTTTAGTAAGCCACACATAAATTTCATAGTTGCAGATAACTTTAGCTCCCGTTCTTTTTCCAATAGAAACCGCATCTGCAATATGATCTTCGTGTCCGTGACTGATCAGAATAAAATCTGCTTTAACCGAGTTAACATCAATACCTGCGGCCAGTTCGTTAGGAGAAATAAAAGGATCAAACAGTAAATGTTTGCCTTTAATTTCAACACCAAAACAACTATGTCCGTAATATGTGATCTGCATAAATAAAAAATTCCGTTTTTTGTTGTAAACTTGCTGTCTTAAAAAAGAAGTGTAAAATTACTCCATTATCAGCATTAAAGTTATGGAAACTGGTTTAGTACCTTCAAACTTTTAAGAGATTTTTAAACAAAAAGACTGTTAATAAAAAATGTCGGGAATCTGTATTATATCTGCAACTCAGCGGCCTTTGAGCAAAACGCTTAAAATTGCTGAAAACTATGAACAGTTGTTGAAAGAATTAAATGTTGAATGCCGGATTTTTTCACTAGAGAAACTGCCCGAAAATTTTCTGAATACGGAAATGCACGGAAAACGCAGTCCAGGCTTTCAGGAAATAATCGATTCTGAAATTGCAGCATTTGAAAAATTTATTATTGTTTCGCCGGAGTATAACGGCAGTTTTCCGGGTGTATTTAAAGTTTTTTTAGACGCACTTAGTCCTCGTTACTGGACCGATAAAAAAGCAGCGCTGGCGGGCGTTTCTGACGGAAGGGCCGGAAACCTGCGTGGAATGGAACACCTGACCAATATTCTGAATTATTTAAAAGTAAACGTTTACCACAATAAAATTCCCATCAGCATGGTCAGCAAATTGCTGGACGAGAACGGAAAACTTAATTCTCCTGAAACAATTGAACTTTTAAGAAAACAGCTTGATGGGTTTTTGAAATTCTAAAATAAATTCCCTGCTTTTTTCTTGCCACAGATTGCACTGATTTACGCAGATTTTTAGCGCAGATTAAAAAAGAATATAAAGATAAATCTGCGCCTGAAAATCTGTGGTAATCTGCGAAATCTGTGGCA
>JACMLS010001093.1 GCA_014379485.1 Bacteroidia bacterium
AATTCCTGCTCCTGGTTTTAGTAAACCTCTGTAGTAATTTAAGTTGTGCACTAAATTATTAAGGCTGAATTCAAAAACAGTGTCGTGACTTTTTTGCTGAAGTAAAATTCCGATCTTTTCAAAACTAAAGTTTCTTGAACCTTTTAAGAGTATTGCCTCATTGCTGAATTTTGATGGGCTATAGTTTTTTAAAAATGCTTCTGTTGTCGGAAAAAATTCTTTTTCGCAATCAAATCTGCTTTCGTTTTTAGAAATACTCTCTCCTATTCCTATCAGGCGATCAATTTTTTTTGCTTTTAATAATTGCCCTATTTCAAAATACAGTTCTATTTCTTTTTTGCCGCTTTGTAAAATATCAGAAAGAATAATTGTTTTTTTAGGATGCTGCTGCTGACGGTTCAGAAAATCAAGCGCAATAGATAATGATTCTATATCTGAATTATAAGAATCATTTATTACCGAACAGTTATTTACTGCCTGTTTCAATTCAAGGCGCATGGCAACCGGCGCAAGCTCTTTCATGCGTTCCTGAATTACAGCATTTCCAATACCACTTTCTAATAAATAGAGCCAGCAATGAATTGCATTTTCTATAGAGGCTTCATCGGTAAACGGAATCTGAATCTGAATTTTTTCGCCTATATAAACTCCCGAAATTTTAGTGATTAAAATTTCTTTTACTATACTTTCTATATGCAGATCGGCCTCAATATTTTTGCCCCATGAGTATTTTGTAATTTCAGAAAATTCTTCTGCATTAAGCGCTTCGTTTATTTCCGGATGATCAGAACAGTAAAAGATCTCTTCGCAGCCAACAAACAATTTTACTTTTTCCTGAGCTTTTTGCAGGCGATTTAAAAAATGTTCGTCGTGTGCAGCTTTTATATTTGTAATTATTCCAAGTGTCGGAAGAATGATCTTTTGTAATTTTTCCATTTCTCCGGGCTGAGAAATGCCCGCTTCAAAAATTGCGAGTGTTTGGTTTTCGTTTAAACCCCAAACAGAAAGCGGCACACCTATTTGCGAATTAAAACTTTTGGGGCTGCGGCAAATAACAAAATCTTTCTGCAGCAACTGATTCAGCCATTCTTTTACAATCGTTTTTCCGTTGCTGCCGGTAATGGCAATAACAGGTTTTTTAAAAAGGCTTCTTTTATAAGTTGCTAATTTTTGTAATGCATCTAAAGTATTTTCTACCAGTAAAAAACCTGCTTCCGGAAAATCTTTAGTATTTATTTCTTTTTCGGAGATCAAAAAACTTCTCACGCCTTTTTCATACATCTGCGCAATAAAACGATGCCCGTTGTTACGGTTTGTTTTAATAGCAATGAAAAGAGAGTCGCCAAAATTTCCGCCACCGCGGCTATCAGTAATTAAATCAGAAAACTGATTTTCTGTCTTGCCAAGAATTGTGGCATTTAACTGAGTCGAACTATTTTTTAAACTTAATTTCAATTTTTTTCTTTAAAACGAATTACGTAGCGGAAGCCAAGCGTGCAATGCGCAGAATCTTCTGACACAAAAGTAAACTTATTTGCTCCATTAATGATGTCTCCCTGGTCATAAAAATTTGCGCCTTGTACGAGCCGTGAATTAGGAACAAAATTTGCCAATTTGTTTTTAAAGTCTCCTGAATAATTTTTTACTTCTGGTCCGTTAAAACTTTCAATCATTTTCATATAGCAATCATAAATATCTTCTGAATTTCCGGTATAGGGAAAAGACCATTTTTTAATAGGATAACAGGTTACAGAAACAGAGTCGGTCTTGCCTGCTTTTGTATAGGTTTTTTTTCCGGGCCGCAACATTCTTTCACTTCCCCACTCCGAAACGTTGCCATTAAAAAAAGAAACAAAATTTTTATTTTGAAGCATTTCTCTGTAACGACGCTCTGCAAGGTAAAGATTTTCGTTTCCGGTTTTTAACTTGTCAGGCGAACAGGAAATGGGGTGACCCAGTTGAAGATTAATGTTAGAAATAAAACTTGTGTAGTTGGTTTTTTTTGATGGAGAAAATGATTTAAAAGGATAATGATTATCTGCACCTTGTCTGAAATAAGGCTTGTCCATTGTATCAATATCTACAAAATCATTATAATTTGTCAATTGAAGTTCCGGATCAAAGTTCTGGTTGGTTTTGTAAGACTTTTTATTTGGCGCGGAAAAATAATTCCAGTTATTATTTTGGAATACGGCTGTTGAAACCATTTCCCATTCAATTGAATTGGGAAGATCCAGTTCAATCTCTAATTTAATTCCTTTTGCATTCAGTTCTTTTTGCAGTTGTATTTTTTTCCAGGTAAGAAAAGCCTGCACCTGCACAAAATTTAAACCAACAACAGGATAATTTTTATATGCAGGATGCCATTGGTACATGTTGGTAAAAGGTTCATAGATTTCCGAAAGTTTTGTACGGGGCACAATCACATTACTGTCAGCATCAGGAAAATCTTCGGTGCCATGCGACACAACTTTTTTTTGCACATATTCTGTTTCAAAAACACGAAGGTTGTGAACCCAGGCAAGCGTATCGGGATACACATTAACTACATCTTTTTGGGTTTTGTTATCTTTGTTTATGAAGTAAAAAACATGGTTTAATTTTCTTACATCTATTTCTTTTCTATTGTAATACCTTTCCCACATAGGTAAATAAAGTACGCTTAATTCTTCCTTGTAATTATCATCGTTTGAATGCCATTCAATTTTTGTTTTCCAGTCAAGATGTAAAGTGTCGTCAATTTCTGTTCCGTATTTTGAAGCAAATTTTGCACCTGACCTTGCAAGTAAAGTTCGTGCCAAAGAGTCGCGCACGTAGTAAACAAATTCGTTGTATTCTTCAACAGTAACTTCTGTTTCGCAAATATAAAAGGGTTGAAAAATTTGTTGAAGGGGGATGGTTGTTTTTGCGATAGCCACGTAGGGTAATTTTCTGAAAACAAAACTACTGGTGTCAATATAATATCTTAATGCCTGAATGTTCAGATAATTTTCCGAAAGAGAAGTAATGATTTCGCTTTGCTGCAAAGCGGGGTTCACAAAATACATTTTCTTAAACTCGAACGGAGCTTTTTTATATTTTGCAAAAGGCGATATTTTTTTTCTTGCCTCTTTTACAGAAACAGAATCCTTCAATTCATCAAACAAAAATCTTATCTCAGGTATCTGATAGTATCGGGGATGAACCTTCCTTGTGTTTTCTTTAATATAAATTCCATCCCGTGGATAATTAGGATCAAAAACTCCAGCCTGCCCAAAACCCTTCAGCACAAAAAGCAACAACCAAAAAAAAATCGCATACCTCATTTTATTTCGTTTCATTTTTTTTCACGCCAGTCTCTCATCTCATTGTCTCATATCTAATATCCAGAAATAAATTCCCGTAGCGAACCTCGCACCGTCGCGTGAAAAAATTCCGGTGTTTTCAACAAAAGTAAAAATACTGTAACCTTTGGTACACTTGTTGCGTAACAGTACTCATTAAGTATTTACACTTAGTCTCACCTAAATGAATAGAGCTTTACACTTAGTTTTTAACATATTGTAATACAAAGCTTTACTACTTCATTTCAATTTATTCACCCT
>JACMLS010001094.1 GCA_014379485.1 Bacteroidia bacterium
ACCTAATTCTTCCGAAGTAACATTTTCATGCGTAACCGTTTTTACAACATTCGGTCCGGTAACAAACATGTAAGAAGTATTCTCAACCATCAGAATAAAATCTGTCATAGCAGGAGAATAAACCGCTCCACCGGCGCAGGGACCCATGATAGCAGAAATTTGCGGAATAACGCCTGATGCTTTTACGTTGCGGTAAAAAATATCTGCGTAACCGCCAAGCGAAACAACACCTTCTTGTATACGTGCGCCACCACTATCGTTCAAACCAATGAGAGGTGCGCCGTTCTTTAGCGCAAGTTCCATGATCTTACAAATTTTTTCTGCATGCGTTTCAGAAAGCGATCCGCCAAAAATTGTAAAATCCTGAGAGAAAACATACACATGTCTTCCGTTAATTGTTCCGTAACCGGTAACAACACCGTCTCCCGGATATTTTTCTTTTTCCAATCCAAAATCATTGCTGCGGTGTGTAACCATCATACCAATTTCCTGGAAAGAATTTTCGTCTAACAAAAAATGTAAGCGCTCGCGCGCCGTCAGTTTTCCTTTTTTGTGCTGCGCATCAATACGTTTTGCACCGCCGCCCTGCATGGCTTCGGCAATTTTTGTTTCAAGAATTTTAATTTTTGAATTCATATTTTCTATTTAATCTTTTATTAAAGCATACATTACACCATCTAAAAATTCGCCGTCTTTCAGGTACATTTTTCGCATGATTCCTTCTTTTTTAAAGCCGGCTTTTTCAACTACGCGTTGCGAGGCAATATTACGTAAAAAAATGGGTGCTTCAATGCGTATAAGGCCATGATTTTTGAATACGTAATTGCAGAAAATTTTTACGGTTTCGGTCATAATTCCTCTTCCCCAATAAGGTTTTGCGAGCGCGTAGCCCAGCTCATCTTTATGCGAATCAGGGCCATTGAAACCGTGCAAACTGATGCCGCCAATTGCTTCGCCGGTTTCGTTTAAACGAATGCGGAATTCCATTTCTTTTCCGAAATTTTCGCGTTTTTCTGCACACATTTTTACAAAGAAATCAGCATCGGCCATGGTGTAAGGCCTGGGAATTCTAAGCGTTCCGTCATAAACGCCGGGGTCGTTTAAAAACTTTACAAAAGAGGCTTTGTCGCTCTCTTTGGTAGGGCTTAAATGAAAATTATCGTTAATCTCAATCATTTGGTCGTTCGTGCTATGGATAGTAGACGGCTAAGGCATCTAAATTACAAAACAAATTAATTATGAAGGCTGATTTTGTATTCGTTTGCACAGAAGGTTGGGAAAACATGAAACCCACAGAAAAAGGAGCCTTTTGCGGTGTTTGCAATAAAGAGGTTATTGACTTTTCCCGCAAAAATTTAAAGCAGGTAAAAGAAACTTTAATGCAAGAAAAATCTGAAGGCGAATTGTGCGGTAGGTTTAAACCACATCAACTTTTAGAATTAAATTTTACTTCTTTCTTTAAAAAATTTACGCTTTGGAATATCAGAAAAAGATTAACGCTTATTTTCTTTTTTGTTTTGGGAGGAATGATGTTTTCTTGTTCTTCATTTATTGGCGGAGGAAGAGAACCTGAACATTTGGCGGGTGCTATTGCTTACGTACCGGATTCCACGGAAGTAAAAAGAAACGATTCGATTATGAAAGCTCAGTTGGAAAAAGCCGGTAAAGATTCAATCAAAAAAGGGAATTAGTCAGCCAACTTTTTAACCAGAGTTGGGTTACTTTTTCGAAAAAGATGAATTAATTTCTGAAACAGTGGGTCAAGTACCTTTTCAAAATCAATTAAAATTGTAAATTAGTAAATCATTTCTACGAAACATGAAACTCGACATCCCAAAACCCTGTCCAGAAAAATGGGAAAACATGAAGCCCGTTGAAGAAGGGGCTTTCTGTAGTGTCTGCAGTAAAAATGTGATTGACTTTTCTCAAAAAACAAAATCAGAAATAAGATTGTTTTTTGAAAAGCAGGAAGCGGACACGTCAACTCCCACCTCCGCTAAAGCTACTGCGGGCACGTGCGGAAGGATGAAGAAAACGCAAATTCTTGAAATGAATTTTGACGGCTTTTTTCAACGCTTTCGTTTGTGGAATTTGGGAAGAAAAATTGCTGTGGTTGTTTATTTTGTTTTTGGTTTAGGATTATTTTCATGCGGAAGCGACAACGACCAGGTATCAGGAGAAATGGAACCAATGGGAAAAGTTGCAGTTCAGGATACAGCAAAGACCTCAAAAGATGCTTTCGCTTCCGATTCAGTGGCAGGCTTAATGGCTATTCCTAATGAAACAACACCAACCGATAAAAACAAGTAATGAAAATAGATATCCCAAACGCCTGTCCCGAAAAATGGGAAAGTATGAGTGCAACAGAAGAAGGCGCTTTCTGCAAAGTTTGTAACAAAGGCCTTGTTGATCTCACAAAAAAAACTCCGGAGCAGATCAAAACAATTCTTGAAAAGAAAAAAGATGAAGATTATGTCTGCGCAAAACTTTCAACAAGACAGATCTTTAAAATGAATTTCGATGATTTTTTTCAGCGTTTCAGGTTTTGGAATCTTACGAGAAGAATTGCTTTGGTGGTATTTTTTACATTCGGCTTAGGATTATTCAGTTGTAAAACCAAACAGCCGCATAAAGTGGGAAAAGTTAAAAATACAAATCCAAACACTGTGCAGGGAAAAGTTGCCCCCACGCCAAATGATACTAAGGTAGGTCTGATAGAATACAATCCGAATGTTGATAGTACCGGAAACCATTAGAATTTCACTTATGAAAACAAACA
>JACMLS010001095.1 GCA_014379485.1 Bacteroidia bacterium
CATTTTATTCATTTCTGTAATTATATTATTAAAAACATCAAGCTTCAGAAAAAATACACCAATAATATTATTGTATTTTTTTAATTTATCCCGCATTACCCTGTCCATATAATAACCTGCCAGGTTTAAAATACCGGCAGCGCCCATAGAAAAACTAAGATTCGAAATTTTTTCGTCTTTTAGTTCAACCGGGCAAACCGTTTTGTTCAGCGTGATAATATCATAAGCAATAAATGAAAATTCTGAAGTTTCTTTCAGAAAAGAATATTTATTAATGAGCAGGTAAATTTTATTGTCTTTGCTTAGTAAAGCTTGTGCAACCCAAATGCGCGGATCAACTTCTTTGTATCCGAAAGTAGTTGCACCTTCAAAATTCTCTTCAAACTGTATTTGCAGTTTAAGATCAGTTCCTATAACACCGATCTTAATTTTTCTTTTACCATCAATTAAAGAAGCTGATTTATTAAAGATCAAAAATTTAGAACTGTCGGCAGAAATTTCTACTTTGTAGTTTCCGTGTTCGGTTCCTCTGTTTGCACTCATTTCAAATACGGGGTTTTCGTTAGGTTCAATGTCTCCGGCAGCGTTTATTTTGCGTATATAAATAAAATACCTGTTCGCCTTTATTTCATAAAGCGAAGTAAAAACGAACAATTGTTTCTTAATGAAAAAAATAGCTTCAAACTCTTCTTTCGAAGCAAGATGATCAGGAAAAACAAGTTTCTTTGTAAACACCTGTTTAAAATTATCTGAAGAATATTTTTCTATGAAGAATTTTTTTTCTTTTTCTGCCAGAGCGTAAATACCTGTTTCATCTTCTCCCAGTATTCTCGAAATAAAGTTCTTCGGGTCTTGTTTTTCTCCCCATTTAATTTCTGTTTTTTGCTGCGAACTGATTGTGCTGATCGAAACTAAAAAGAGCGCAATACACAATAATTTTGATAACCTCATTTGAAAAATTGCTGAATGATTGATTACCAAGGTAAGTATTAATTAGTTTGAAATCCAGTTGTATTGCAGACAAAAAGCAATAATAGAAAAAGGAGTAGCCGATGTGCAACTACTCCTTTATAAAATAACATTTTGCTTGGTTAATGCTTATGGTATTCTTCTGAAAGTGAATACAAAGTTTTTTCTGAAGGCCCTGCAGCTTTCAGTAAATTACTTTTTGAAAGTGATCTTCCGGTTTCTACCCACATCACTTCAGGAAACAATGCGTTTTTTGCCGGACCTTTTTTGCGGAGTATAATTCCCAACTGATACCAGTCGTTAATGAATTTTACAAGGCCCGGTGTTCTGCTTGTGTTTAATTTCTGTGCAGGATTCTGATCGTTGTAAATAATACCGCGTAGCCATTTCTTTCTTTCAATAACACTAAACGCTTTTTCTTTTTCTTCTGCGCTTGCTTTAGGATTCATAATGATGTCGTAATTTTCTTCGAGCAATACATCGTTGGGTACGCGCGCAGGCCAGAATGTTGGCAGGTACTCACCGCTGTAAGTCTGGTAGGCAGATAAACAACTGGCTGTATCTGTTTGCCAAGGCACAGCCATCCAACGAGTAATTTCTCCGGCAATACTTCCGTCTAAAACTCCATCAGGTTTTAAGCAATTGTAAGTGGTGAGTTCTGTTCCAATATCACCAAGTGGCGTTGCTCTTCGTTTAATTTTAAAGGGCGCACTGTACATTTGTTTATGACGCATGGGCCAGGTAAACTCACAACCGGGGTGAAAAGGTCCGCCCAACGTTTCATCCATGTTTGCTTTTATTAAACCGATTGCTCTTTCTTCAGGGCTCATTTTATTCCACGCTTTAGGAACAGAAAGTTTTCCGGTAATAAAATTTCCGTCTTTCCATTCCTGCAGCCAGTTGTATTGTTCAGTTAAAATGGCCATCCACTCACGCGGGTCTGTGCTGGCAGAATTCAAGGTTACTCCATCGCCATAAAAAGGTGGAATGTAAGTAGCCTGCATTACTTTATAATTCGGATTACGAAACTGGCAGAACAGGTTTGTGCGTAAAGCTTTATTTTTTTCTGACGGACTACTTAATTGTTTAAGCAATTCTTTTGCATTAAAATTACTCGGGCTTCCAAAACCGTAGTCCTGAAAAAAACCTGCGTTTACCCATTCTGTAAGCGAAAGTCTTGAGAGCAAAGGAAAAATGTGTTTGTAAAACTCAACTTTTTTTGGTTTTAATGAGGTATGCATTTCCATTGCAACTTCGTTCATTAAATCGTAACCGGAAACAAACGCTCTAAGTCCCGGTGCAAAATCAGGTGGGGAAGTAAGCACCCAGCCATCATTTGCCGAAAGCGTTTTTCCGTTCTTTAATTTAATAGTTGCATCAACAGGCCCGTCAGAAGTATCATCGTGCCAGCCATCGTTATTTGCAAAAGTAACCGGTGGAATATTTTTATTGGAAGCTGAATGTCCGTAGCCTCCTAAAAAAATCAGGTTACCGTTTGCATCGGTACGCAACTCGCCAAGATAAACGGCCGTATTAAAAAACATTCCGTTATCAAAAAAATATTTTTTGTCTTTTCCACTTGCATTTACGCTGCGACCGCTAATACTACGCGGGCCCGGATCAATGGCCAGCTGGTTGCGGTCTTTGGTATCTCTGTTACGCAAAACACTTGCAATGGCGGGCACGTCGCTACCAATATATCCCTGCGATGCAGGTATATCGAGTGCCTGATCGAAATTGAACCAGGCGACTTTTTTGTTTGCTACGTGTACTGTCCATGTAATTTCTCCGTCGGCAGCGCTTAGTTCTTTTACAATTTTTCCTTTGCTGTTCAAACCAAATAATCTGAAACGCACGGCCTGCCTTTTTATTCGCCCTTGTTTATCGCGGTAATCGCCTTTGTCTTCTTCTCTCACATCCGGAATTTCCGGACCA
>JACMLS010001096.1 GCA_014379485.1 Bacteroidia bacterium
ATGGTTTTTTAAAAGTTGGTTGCGATATTTACCGCTCTAATAAAATGTTTATTACACCCTCTGTAAATACAGGTATGTGCTATACCAAATATACACACGTTCAACCTAAAAAAGATCCGCTTACTTATATACCTCAATACACTTCATGGTTCATTGAAACCCAGCTGTCTTTTAATTTTGTAACAGATGCTAAAGTTGCTATGTCATTTCAGCTTTCTTACGTAATTGTTGATCATGTGTGGGATCCTACTTTTATTAAAATGGAAGACTGGATCTCACTTTCAGGAACCAATCAGAATGGCATTACAAGCTATATTAATTTAGGATTTGGAATGTATTTTGGTATGGGGAACGGAAAAAAAGTTGCGGGTAAATAAGTCCGGGATGTCTGTGAGTCCGAAGTCCGGGAGTCATCAGAATAATAAAATTGTAAACTGTTTTGAGCGTAATAAAGAAAATAAAAGAAAAATTAGGAGAAGCAAAACTGAAAGGTGCAGCGGTTAAATCTCCGCGCAAAAAAAAGTTTGTGAATATTGCAGAGGCAAAAACCATCGGAATCATTTTCGATGCAACCAGCATAGATCATCTTGAAATTCTGAAAAAGTACGTAGCCAGCTTAAAAGAAAAAAAGAAAATTGTAAAAGCAGTTGGCTTTTTCGATCAGAAATTTACTCCTGTAAATATTTCTTATTCAAAAGCAGAATTCGATTTTTTTAATCTCAAAGAACTTACAGGTCTTCAGCAGCCTTCCAGTCCGTACATTGGTACTTTTATCAATGAGCCGCATGATGTACTGCTCGATCTTAATATTCAGAATAAATTTCCCTTACGCAGCATTGCCATTCAGTCTATGGCAAGATTTAAAATAGGCATCAACATTCCCGAAAACAAAGAAATACACGATCTGTTTCTTTCTCTGAAACCTGAAGAGGGATTAGTGAAGTTTTTAGAACAGGCAGAGAAATACCTGGATATGATTGACAAAGGGTAGATTTCACAAATTAGATTTACTCATTTTTTTGCCACAGATTGCGCTGATTTACGCAGATTAAAGGCGCAGATTTTTTTTTTGAACTGCGAAAAAATCTGCGATAATCTGTGATCCCGATAGCTATCGGGACTGTGGCAAGAATTATTTCTCCCGCAAAAAACTGATGAGGTCTGTAGAATCAATTTTATTGCTGAAATTTTCTCCTCTCAGCATGGTTACAACCTGTCCGCGATGAAATGTGCCGTGGTTAAAAACGTGCAAAAGAATTCCCTGATTTACAGAAGTAAATTCATCTCCTTTAATATTTCTGTAAGTGGTTTCTTTCAAAAAATAATTCTCTTCTGCAAGCTCAATAAGCTTAAGAAGATCTTTGCTGGTTTTAAGCATTCCCTCAAAACTAAATTGAGCATCTTTTTCTTTACTTGGAAAAGAGTTGAGAGACCTTCCGTTCAATCTTTCAAGCCAGATAAATTCTGCATCCCAGATATGAAAAAGAGTTTTGTTTATTGAGTGAAAACTGCTTTTTATTTCTTTGTTGAGCAATTCTACTGGTTCGTCTTTTAAAAGTTCTGCGAATTTTGTGTTGGCCCACAGGTTGTATTCAGCCTGTTGGGTAATGAGTTGTTTTATCATTTATGCGAAGGTTTAACCTGTAATATAATTCCTGAAACTGCTGCGACATGAAAAATTGCCGGATAATTATCTTTGATAGCATCAAAATCTGCACGGCTTACTCCTGTAAATGAATTGCCCGCTTTTACGTAATAATATTCTCCGCTCATGCCGGAATTGGTAGTGTATGCTGAAGACATTTTTGTGTTCGAAAAAATTTTCTCTTGTACAAATTTCTCCTGTAAGATCTTTTTTCCTTCTGCAAGATCGCGGTTGACCGGTTGGATTCTTTTTCTCAAAAAATAAACCCGAAATAAAATAAAGATCGCTGCCCAGCATATTTGAAAAACAATAATATATCTGTAGATACCTGGTATAGAAAGCACAAGTATCACTATTACTGCGTAATAAACAATTACAAAAGGGATCGCAAAAACAAGCGTGAATATTATCCAACGTGTAATTCTTCGCGATTTTTCATTTCTAAGCGTTCTCACATCTTCATCGCTCAGTAATTCTTCTTTGTCAGGTCTTGCATTAAAATTTGTGTGTGTATAAGCGGGTGTAGTTGAGGCCGCCAATGCTCCTAGTTGATCAAATACAGTTTGCTGTTTTATAACCTGCGGACCAATAGATGTTGCGCTGCTGCCCGATAATTTGTTGAAATTTAAAACAGTAGCGCTTTCTACTGCAGTTTCAATTTCAATTTCATCTCCGGGCTCTGCCATTGCGTAATGGTTTCTGTCAATTGTTAGCTGATACGAATCAAAGAACAGGTAATAATAATAAGTAGTAGTTTGATTTTTTCCTGAACCTGATCTGATGACCTGTCTTTGCTTATCGGTAATTTTTCCTCTTACATGTTTCTTTAACCCGTTTTCAAGATCTTTTCTGAACTTTTTTGCGGTGAAAAAAATAATGAATCCAAAAATACCAAGTGCAAACAATGCAAAAGTGCCAATGAAATATTTACCCGGCCCGGGTTCATTGAATTCACTTATTCCAAAGCCCGTAAGGATCGAAAAAAAGAACAGTCCGAAAATTCCGGCGCCAATAATAGTTCTCTTTTTTAATTTGAGAATCTTTTGCCGGTCTTCTTCTGTAAGTGGTATTTCTTTACTCTCAAATGCCATAAATTTTTTTTTATTTTTCCTTTCCTAAAGTGAGGAACTTTTAACTTTCTTAAATTTTGTTTTTATGTAAGGGAGCTTTAGTATAAGAATTCAGTATAAGTATAAGTATAAGTATAAGTATAAGGGAAGTTCGAACAAACAAGAACTTTCTAACTTTCTAATTTTTAACCAACCAACCAACCAACTTACTAACTGTAAACTGTAAACCATTTCACTCCCAACCTTCTGCCAGCACTTCCGCAATATGCACAAACTTCAACTGCTTATCAGAAGAAAGACTTTTTTGTTTTTTGGCATAACTTTCCAAATGCAAAATACAACTTGAGTCTGATGAAATAATGTATTCTGCTTTTGTAGCCAGTGCATTG
>JACMLS010001097.1 GCA_014379485.1 Bacteroidia bacterium
ACCCGGATTGTTTTTCAATAATTCTTTCGCCATCATTTCATTCACAATAAATGCCTGGCGGTTATCGGTTGAATTAAAGTCGCGTCCTGCCACCAAAGAAATTTTGTATAGGCGAAGATAATTTTTGTCGACAATAACATGAGAAGGCGCGATTTCGATCTCAGGACCATCTCCGCGAAATAATGCCCCTGTTTGATGCAGGTTGTTTCCCAATCGCTGTGTAGAACCGGCTACATCTGTGATGGCTGCATTTTTCAGAAGTTCTGTTTTTAATTCATTGTATTTTTCCTCTTTTAATGTATGCAGAGGAATTGCAAGCACCTGCTCCCTGTTAAAACCCTGCTCGCTTGTTTGCATAAAACTAAGTTGTTTAGTAACAAAAATAGTTGCAATGAGAAAAAAAACTGCGCAGGCAAACTGCCCGACCACAAGCGCATTGCGGATAAAACTTTTGTTGCTGCCCGTAGTTGCTGAGCCCTTAAGTACTTTAATTGGAATAAAAGAGGAAAGATAAAAGGCCGGATAAAGGCCGGAAATTATTCCTACAATAAATGTTCCCCCAATCAAAATTAACAGCAAAGAAATATTACTGAAAAGCGAAAACTCAAGTTGCCGCTGACTGATATTATTAACAAAGGGTAAAAAAAGTTTTACAAGAAGAACAGCGAATAAAAGAGCAATAAAAGCATAGAGAAGAGACTCATATAAAAACTGTGCTATCAATTGCGTGCGGGTTGCACCGGTTGATTTGCGTACACCCACTTCTTTCGCTCTCCTTGCTGATCGTGCAGTTGAAAGATTCATGAAGTTAACACATCCTATAGCCAGAACAATAAAAGCGATCACAGAAAAAACAGAAGTATAGCGCCGGTCAAATTTTTGAAAGTTCAAATAATCATGTGTTATAGTGGAAGAAGCAGAATGCACATCTTTTAAGGGCTGAAGAAATAATTCATAATTTTTTTGACCTTCACCCAGGTGATCCTTAAGATACGCAGGAAATTTTTTTTCCAGAGCTTTAATGTCTGTATTCTCATTCAATTCAAGATAGGTGACTACCCAATTGTCTCCCCATGTATTCATTTGCTCTTTTTTTGTTTTAGGCGAAAGTGTTGCGAGAATATCAAATTGAAGGTGAGAGTTCTCAGGAACGTTTTCAAGTATTCCGGTAACGGTAAACTGCAGAGAATCTCTCCACTCCCTTGTAATTGTTTTACCAATAGGATCTTCGTTGCCAAACAATAGTGTGGCCATTTTTTGAGAGATAATAATGCTTCCCCATTTATCAAATGCATTTCTGTTGCCGCGGGCAAGTTTAAAATCAAACATTTTCAGAAAAGTAGAATCTGCCCATCCAAATTTAGGGACAAATATTTTTTTCTCTTTATAGACGAAAGGAATTTTGTCCATAATAAAAATGCGGCAATGGTTTTTTATTTCAGGAAATTCGCTCTGCAAAGTTGGCCCCATTGGAAACATTGACAAGGCAACATTTTGCGAGGCAGCCATTCCCTCAAACTTCTGTACCTCATTTAACCTGTAAATATTTTTCTTATGAAAAGCGTCAAAGTTCTCTTCATAAGAAACAAAAAGCATAATAACTATGCAGGCGGCCATGCCAACAGAAAGACCGATAATGTTAATGGCCGAAAAAATTTTGTTTTTCAGGAGATTACGCCAGGCAAGTTTAAAATAGTTTTTTATCATTTTCTTTTTTTGATTTATTATAAAAAACTATTCTGTCCTTAAACTTTTTACAGGATTCGCGATGGCTGCTTTTAGTGCCTGGTAACTTACTGTAAGCAATGCAATCAACAGAACACCTCCGATTGCAACTCCAAAAACAGAACCTTTCATTGCTATGCGGTAAGGATAATTCTCCAGCCACTTGTTCATGATCCACCAGGCAAAGGGAGATGCAATGCAGGCAGCAATGATAACCAATTTCAAAAAATCTCCTGAAAGGTTTTTTACAATCAAAGATACGGAAGCACCCAGCACTTTTCTGATACCGATTTCTTTGGCGCGTTTTTCTGCAGACAAAGCGGTAAGGCCAAAAAGCCCTATGCAGGAAATGAAAATGGTAAGAATTGCAGAGAAAGTTATGATCTGTTTCCATTTAGATTCGCTTACATATTGTTCTTCGTTTTCTGCTTCCTTAAATGTAAATTGATAGGGTTGTTCCGGATATAAGCTTCTAAACGTTTTTTCTACGTGGCGCATAGCCTCCACTTTATTTCCCGGAAGTATTTTAATGAACGCACGGTGAAATTCTCTTTGGGGGCTCATCATAAAAAGCTGCGGAGTTATTTTTTGATTTAAAGAAGCAAAGTGATAATCCTTTACTACCCCGATAACAGAATATTTTTTCTTGTTATAAAAAAAATCTACGATCTCGCCAATAGGATTTTTCCATCCTGCGGTTTTTGCAAAAGTTTCATTTACAATTACTGATTGCATGGTATCTGTAGGAAAGTCTTTTGAAAAATTACGGCCTTTGATCACCGGAATTTTAAAGAGACCAATAAAATTCTCATCCACACATTTATAATCAAAATTTTGTTGGGTCTCGCCATTTACATTTGCATAGGTGCTCCAGCCGCCGCCCTGGTCTGCCGTTACTGCTGTAATTGCAGATTGTTTGGCTAATTCATTCTTAAGAACCGCAAGTTTTTCAAAGTTGAGTGAGGCTGTTCTTACCACCATTACATTTCTGCCATCATAACCAAGATCGTAATTTACAAGGTAGCTGAACTGAGAATAAATAGTAATGGTTGCAATGATCAAAAAAGTGGCCAGCGAAAACTGTAATACCACCAATCCTTTCGATAAAAAATTCTTTCTGCTAAAACGCAATTTGCCATAAAGTGTATCGACAGGTTTAAAGCGCGAGAGAACAAGAGCCGGATAAAATCCGGCGAGGAGACTTGTAACAATAAACAAAGCAATGTAGCCGGCAATTAATTTCGTGTCCAGCAAATAAGAAAAAGATAATTCTTTATCGGAAACAGCATTAAAAAAGGGAAGGCTCACAAATGCAATTCCAATGGCAAGCAGAAAAGAAAAAAAGCTGAGCACAAAAGATTCTCCAAGAAACTGTATGATCAATTGTTTTCGCTGACCGCCGATTACTTTGCGGATACCTATCTCTTTTCCTCTTTTTATTGAACGTGCAACAGTGAGGTTAATAAAGTTAATGCAGGCAATGAGCAAGACAAATGCTGCAATTCCGGAAAGAATGTATGAGTAAATGGGATTGCTTGCGCCTGATAAACCATTATCGGCAGGGTAATCTGTGCTCAGGTGCATTTGTAGCAGCGGCTGAAGACCATAAAGAATCTGATCTTTTGATCCGTATTTTTCTTCCATTTCTTTGAGCTGGTCCGCTGCTTCGGTTTTATAAATTTTATTAAACTTTTCTTCAATGGATTTTGCATTGGAGCCTGACTTTAAAACAACAAAAGTATTCAGAAAGAAATTTACCCAGTTATTATCGTCGTATTGAGACTGGTCAAATTTCATTGGAACAAGCATCTGAATTTTAATGGAAGAATTTTGAGGAGAATTTTTTGCCAGGCCGGATACTACAAAGGATTCGAATTTTTCTCCGGTATTTAATTGCAATGTTTGGCCTATGGGATTCTTTTTTCCAAAATATTTTTCGGCCACATCCTGCGAAAGAACAACGGAGTGCATGTCTTTCAGAACTGTTTTTGCATTTCCCTGTATTAGAGGAAAAGAAAAAACAGAAAAGAAATTTTCATCTACATATAAAGCGTCTTGCTCAATTACATTTGTACCTTGTTTGATATTGAATCCTGCACTTCTTACGCGCACAAAATCTTCTACTTCAGGAACCTGTCGTTTAAAATTTGGACCGGGCATCATTCCCGTGCTTCCCATTTTCTGTAATCCATCTGCGTTTAACATGTCAGCAGTAATGCGGTAAATATTCTGTTTGTTCTTGTGAAAGCCATCAAAGCTTATCTCATCTTTTCCATAAAGAAAAATAAGCATGCAGCTGGCTATACCAACACTTAACCCAAGAATATTGATCACTGAAAAAAATTTGTTTCTCCAGAGATTCCTGATTGCGGTAATGAAATAATTTTTGATCATATGTTTCTTTTTTTTGTCAGACTGAGCTTGTCGAAGTCTATTCGTTTCTTAAACTTTTTATTGGATTTTTATTGCCGGTTCTTAATATATTCAAGAAGACTATTATAAGCGTAAGGGCAAGCACCAGGAAGCCAACCGCAATAAATACCCATACATTAATGCTTATATGAAAACTATAATTCTGAAGCCACTTATTCATTAAAATCCAGGTTAATGGAATGGTAATTACAAATGCAATAGAAACCAGTTGAATAAACTCGCGCGAAATAAGCTTTGCAAGTTGTGTTAAAGAAGCGCCCAGCACTTTTCTTACGCCCAGTTCGCGCGTGCGTTTTTCAATGGTAAAAGCTGTAAGTCCAGCAAGGCCTATGCAGCAAATAAAAATAGCAAGGCTGGCAAAGATAGTTGTAAGCTTGCTGATAAGCTCTTCAGATATAAATTTCCGGTTGTACACTTCATTCACAAATTCATATTCGAAAGGATAAGAAGGATTATATTTTTTAATAATAGCTTCTGCATATTTTATTGATTGATGTGCAGGAATTGCTTGATTCAAACGCAGATTAATGAATCCTGAACTTTTATCATCGTAATAGATCATTAATGGACTTACAGGTTTAAAGGGCGATTCCATTACAATATCATCTACCACTCCTTTCACCGTGTAGATAGTATTGGCATAACGCATTTGCATTCCCACCGGATTTTTAAGACCCATCACTTCAACGGCGGTTTTATTTAACAACATGCACGAAGAGTCAGCGGGCATTCCGGAAAAATCTTTTCCATGCAGAATTTTAATGCCAAGCGTTTTTGTAAAATCAGCGTCTGTTGTTAAACCGGTAAAAACAATCTGACCCTTTGCAGGTTTTCCTATGCAATCAGGTCCCGGGGAGCTCCACCACACTTCAGTGAGCGGTGAAGAGGTTCGGGTAACAGCATCTATGGCTCCTGTTTTTAAAAGCTCTTCTTTTACCACGCTAAAATTCCTGTTAAGATCTTCTGTTGATGGTATCATAACAAGATTTTCGGAATCGTAACCGCTTGCCCTGTTTTTTACGTGCTGAATTTGCTGATAAACAATGATGGTTGCAGAAATAAGAAGAATAGAAATAACGAATTGTGATGTTACAAGTATGCGCCTCGGTAAAAGCGCTTTTTTTCCGCTGAGCATGTTGCCTTTTAAAACAGCTATGGGGTTGAAAGAAGAAAGATATAAAGCAGGATAACTTCCGGAAATGAATCCTGTAAAAATCATAATTGAAAAAACTCCTATCCAGAAAAACGGTTGCAGAATTTCGGGCCCCAGTTGTTTTCCTGTTAATGAATTAAAAGATGGAAGAAGAAGATAAACGAAAAGAACTGAAAGGGTACAAGCTATCAGGGTAAACAACATTGATTCGCAAAAGAACTGCGTAATTAGTTGTTTTTTGCCTGAACCTAAGGTTTTTCTGATGCCTACCTCTTTCGCTTTTTTTTCTGAGCGGGCGGTAGACAGATTCATAAAATTAATGCAGGCAATTATTAAAATAATGATTGCTATGATTGAAAATAATTTTACATATTCAATCATGCCCCCAACATTAACACCGTTTTTAAAATCGCTTTGCAAATGCCATTTGCTCATAGGAAATGCAAAGTAGGTGCTGACCTTATCAGTAGGATTATGTTTTTTTATGATTTCATTTATATTTTTTTCAATGGTTTTAAGATTCGCGCCAGGTACCGTTTGTACATAAACAGCAGAAAATGAATTGACCCATTCCTGCATAACGCTTTTTGCAAAACCAGGGTCGTATGGCTCTATGTATTCAAAATCAAA
>JACMLS010001098.1 GCA_014379485.1 Bacteroidia bacterium
ATGACTTTTAACGCATCCTTAATCTGGTCACTTACTTCTTTATTAAATTCTTCGTAGTGAATATCATGAATTCCAAGATCCGCTGCTTTTAAAAAATCAAGTACTTTTATTTTTCCTTTTTTATCCTTTATTTTCGAAATAGTATTGTTTTTAAATCTAGACTCATGCAAACCGATTATGCTTAACTCCTGAAACCATGAAAGAACCAAAGAAGCTGTTTGTTCATTAAACTGAGCTGCAACTGAAAGGAGAAGAGCATTGTCTCTTACCATACCAGCTTTAATAACGGCCTTACTTTTAGAAAAGCTGCGAGGATGGGTATTAAAAGTTTGAAGGTCTCTGTAAAAAAGTTCAACTTCTTTTGCGTTAGACTTATGAAATAACCATTCAGAAACTACTTGTTTTGAGTTTACTTCAAAACCATAACGATACATAGTACTATTAAGTGTAAAAACAACCTCAAATTCTGACGGGGAATTTTCTGTTTCGGCGCTCAGTTTAAATGGTTCAACAGAAATAAGTTCTCCCTTCTGACTATCCTTAGAGCTTTTTGTTACAAAACCTTGCATGAACAATAAAGCATCTATAAATTTACTTTTGCCGCTTGCATTAGCACCGTATATAACCGCACTTTTTAAAATGTTTAAATTGAATTTATCATCCTCAAAAATATTCTCATCCTTCCTTGTGTCTTTGTCGTAGTTTGATGCTACAAGGCTCAATGTTGCCTTTTCTTTAAATGTTCTAAAGTTGCGTACTGAGAATTGGATTAGCATAATAAAGTCTATATTTGCAATATTTATGCAAATATAGGCATTATTCTACAACATATTTCCTTTTGAACGAATCAATTCAACCCTGAAACTTTACTCTGGGTTTTCTGTTTGAGTTTATCAATGGCCAAAAACAAAAATGGCAGCACAATAAACGTTGCCGGAACAATGTACCTGAAACCGTAAGAACCCACCTCAGCAATAAGAAGTAACAACCCGAAATAACTGAAAATAAATGCGTGCACGGTTATTTCCCAGGTTTGGAATTTTAGTTTTTCTCTTATGCGGAGAAAGAGGTAAACAAAATAGCCGAGCCACATAATAAACCAGTGGGGACGAATTTGATACTCAGGTTCAAGCGGAGATAAAATGCCGAAAAAGAAAATTATTTTTTTGAAAATAAGCGAAACCGAAAGATCAGGCTGTTTGAAAAAACTTGTCCCGAAACTAAGGCCTTCAGAAGGTAAAAAAGTGAAACTGCCGCACACCAGGTAATTTCTTAAAGCGAGAAAAGAAGAACTGAAAACAAGCACCGCTAAAAACAAAAGCAGTTTTGTAATGCCGGCTTTCTTTTGCTTTATGTAATGAAAGAAAATAATTACAATGAGAATTAAAAGAAATGGTAAAAGATTGGGCCTTGTTAAAACAGATAAGCCCATAAAAAAAGCAGCAGCTAATTGTAACGAAAGTTTGCCTTTTTCAAGCCCCCTTACAAAACAAAAAAAGAAAGCTGAAATGGTAAAGATGGCCAGGTTCTCACTGAGCAAACGAAAAGCGTAATATTTGCTCACATCTAACAAGCCAAAAAGAGCAAGAGCAAAAAGAAACAAAAGCCCGGTAAGCGGTTTCATTTTATTGCGGAAAGTAAAATAAACCAGGCACACAGAACAAGCCAGCAGTATGTTTTGAATAATGTAAATAGGAATTACATTCATACCAAACACTTTAAAGCACCCCGCCACAAAATAATTGTACAAAAAACCGTTGGGCGAAAAATACTCTCCAGACACTTTACTGATCAAAAGTCCGTTCTCTTTAATGTCAAGAGCCAGGCGCGCATACCGGCTCCAATCGTCAGGGCCGGTCAGTATTTTTTCAATGTCGTTTTCAAAAGGGTAAAGCCTGAAAACTGCCAGCAAAGCAAAAGCGGGTATGAGTAACAGGGCGAGTAGATTTCCTGTTTTTTTGGTGCTTAAGAGTTGGAGGAGTTTTTGCATTGGTGGGTTTGAAGCTAATGCTTCTTTTCATGCTTTTTTGTTTTTATAGTAACTAAAAGGTTGAGACCAATAGAATAAAAGTTACAATCTCTTGGATAGTAATATATCCGCACCACATTTGTGTTATGACTTAAAAAAAACCCACCTCCCAAAATAAGCTTTCTGCTCTCCAATAAATTCAAATTAATTTTAGCACCTACGGTTACATAATCAAAATTTGAAGAGCCGAGTCCACCCCTTGCAAAAACATCATAAGAGCCCGCAATATCTTTGACTTCCTGTGTTAATGTTTCTTTTAAAAAGAAGTTGAAATTAACAAAGGGTTCAAGGCTAAATGGTTTTTTTAAACGTGAAAAATAAAATTCGTATCCAAGGTTAAAAACAAGATAGTGTTGCCTGAGTTTTGATTTAAGAAGCAGGTAATTTTTATCCCATGGCTCATACTTAAATTTACCTGAATAATTCAAAGTGTTTAGCTGCCAACCCAGGTTAAACCTGATTCTGTTTTTTTTAACTGAGTCGTTTTTTTCAACTCCAACCATTATTTCGTAATTCATCCATGAGGTTTCGCCATAAAAAACGGTATCCTTTTGTCCCTGAAAACTACAAATCCTGTTATAACAAGAAGGCTGAACCAGAAAATTAATCTGGGCCTTTAACACATAACCAAAATTGGCAAATGCCAAAAACGATAGATATAACTTTCTCAAGGTGGGAATACTATTTTTCAATTAAAGAAAATGAAAACTATAACTAAAGATAGTAAATCCTCAGAAAGTTTCTGATGAAAAATTCTTTGATGAATAGCGAAAAGGAAATTACTTAATAAGGAATGGGAATTTCTGAATGTTCTTAAGTGCAATTCCGGTACCACGTGCCACTGCGCGCAACGGGTCTTCTGCAATGTGTACAGGCAATTTTGTTTTCATAGAGATTCGTTTGTCAAGACCACGCAGTAAAGCTCCACCACCCGCCATGTAAATACCGGTGCGGTAAATATCTGCAGAAAGTTCTGGCGGGGTCATTTCAAGCGCATTTAAAATCGCTTCTTCTATTTTTGAAATAGATTTGTCTAAAGCGTGGGCAATCTCTACATAAGAAACATAAATTTCTTTCGGAATTCCGGTCATTAAATCGCGGCCGTGAACGGGGTAATCTGCCGGCGGAGAATCAATCTCTGTCATAGCCGCGCCCACTTCTATTTTTACACGTTCTGCAGAGCGCTCACCAATTAAAATGTTGTGCTGCCTGCGCATGTACTCTTCAATATTTGCTGTAAAATCATCTCCTGCAATACGTATAGATTTATCGCACACAATACCACCTAAAGCAATAACGGCAATTTCAGATGTACCACCGCCAATATCAATGATCATGTTGCCCATGGGCTCTTCAACATCTATACCCATACCAATTGCTGCTGCCATTGGTTCGTGAATCATGTACACTTCTTTTGCGCCGGCATGCTCAGCACTGTCACGCACCGCACGTTTTTCTACCTCTGTAATACCGCTTGGTATACAAATTACCATTCGTAGCGAAGGCTGAAAAAATTTGCGTCCGGGATTGATCATTTTAATCATTCCCTTAATCATCTCTTCTGCCGCCTGAAAATCTGCAATTACCCCATCTTTTAAAGGACGAATTGTTTTAATATTCTCGTGTGTTTTACCGTGCATTTGCTGGGCCTGCTTACCCACCGCAATAATTTTTCCGGTTGTTCTGTCTACCGCAACAATAGAAGGTTCATCAACCACCACTTTATCATTATGAATAATAATAGTGTTGGCCGTACCTAAGTCTATGGCTATTTCCTGAGTTAAAAAATTAAACAATCCCATTTATCTACGAATAACGAATTTTTTACGAATCTACGAATTACTAAATTTACGAATCACGAATTTGTTACGAATACAAAAGCTGGTTCTTATAATTTTTTACGAAGGTACGAATAAGAGACTTAGTTTGTGAGTGCATTTTTCTGTCTTTTATTTTTCGTTCGTTATGCTTTATTAACTGTTGGAGTGATGGAATATTGGGTACATTCTTCAAACTTCCTCCCGATAGCTATCGGGACTTCCACCCATTAGTGTTTAAAGTGTCTGAAACCTGTAAACACCATACTCATTTCGTTGTTGTTGCAATACTCAATGCTCTCTTTGTCCTTAATGCTTCCGCCAGGCTGAATGACTGCTTTGATTCCGGCCTGGTTGGCAATTTCTACGCAATCAGGAAAAGGAAAAAACGCATCAGATGCCATTACGGCTCCGTTCAGATCAAACTTAAAATTGGTGGCTTTGTTGATGGCTTGCAACAGCGCATCTACACGAGATGTTTGCCCTGTTCCGCTTGCCAGTAACATTCCGTTTTTTGCCAAAACTATGGTGTTTGATTTAGTGTGCTTAACTAATTTATTGGCAAACAAAAGGTCTTTTATTTCTGATGCAGAAGGCGCAACTGTTGTTACACTTTTAAGATCTGAGGCAGTTTCTACTTTCAGATCTTTATCCTGTTCAACAGCCCCGTTTAGCAAAGAGCGGAAATTTGTTTTGGGCAATTCTACTTTTTTCTGAATCAGTACAATTCTGTTTGCTTTAGATTTAAGAATTTGAAGTGCGTCTGCATTGTAAGCAGGCGCAATAATTACTTCAAAAAATAATTTATTTATTTCTGCTGCAGTTTCTGCATCAACAGTTGTATTGGTAATTAAAATTCCGCCAAAAGCAGAAACCGGGTCGGCAGCAAGGGCATCCGTCCAGGCATCAATAAGTTTTGGGCGAGATGCAATTCCGCAAGCGTTATTATGTTTAAGAATAGCAAAAGTTGTTTCGGTAAAATCTGCCATCAGGTTTACTGCGGCATCCACATCCAATAAATTATTATAAGAAAGTTCTTTGCCGTTCAGTTTATCAAAAATAGCATTGAGATCGCCAAAGAAAAATCCTTTCTGATGCGGATTTTCTCCGTAACGCAATATCTGGTGCTGATGCTCGCTTTGCTTAAAGGCAATAGTTGAACAATCTGCGTTGAAATAATTGAAAATGGCAGAATCGTAATGAGAAGAAACACCAAATGCTTTTCCGGCAAAGGCTTTTCTGTCTGCAATTTCTGAGTAGCCTTGTTTCTCTTCTAACAATTTTAAAAGCGGAAGGTACTCGTTGCGCGATGGAACAATAATTACATCGTTAAAGTTTTTTGCTGCTGCGCGGATCAGAGAAATTCCTCCAATATCAATTTTCTCAATTACATCTTTTTCTGCTGCACCGCCCGCCAATGTTTCTTCGAATGGATAGAGATCAACAATTACAAGATCAAGTTCCGGAATTTCGTATTGCTCTAATTGTGCAAGATCACTTTCTAATTCGCGGCGACCTAAAATTCCGCCAAAAATTTTAGGATGTAATGTTTTTACCCTTCCACCTAAAATAGAGGGGTAAGAGGTAAGTTCTTCAACCGGAATTACAGGAAGGCCTAAACCCTCTATAAAACTCTGTGTACCGCCTGTACTGTACATTACAACGCCCAGAGAATGAAGTTTTTTCACCACTTCGTCAAGGTGATCTTTGTAATACACAGAGATCAGTGCAGATTTAATTTTTTTCTTTTCGCTCATCAAATTCAATAATCCTTCGCAAGGATCTGATTAATTTTTTTAAAAAACACAATACCAAATAAACCGCAATTGCTACGGCTTTCGCAGTAAGCTGCAAAAGTAATGGTTTTTACCACCTTCATCTTACTAAAATTCAGCTTGTTGATAAATACGGAGCTTTGTTGAAAAGACAGATTTCCGTAATTATGCCACTCCCGATAGCTATCGGGATCGCAGATTACCACGGATTGATTACGCAGATTATTTTTTTGAGCCTCGACTCTCTACTCCCTATCTCCTATTGCCTAACCCCTATTCCCTCTCTCAAAAAAATATCTTGTTTTTAATCCTTAATTTTGAGAAGGATTTACTGATAAAAATTAAAATGTTTTTTACGCTTTTAAAAGAGAATATGATTTTTGCGCTGGCTGCTTTATGGGCAAACAAGCTGCGCACTTTTCTTTCTCTTTTAGGAATTACCATTGGTATTCTCTCTATCATTTCTGTTTTTACTATTGTTGATAGTTTGGAGTCAAATCTTCGCGGAAGCATAGAAAGCCTTGGTAAAAATGTAATTTTCATTCAGAAATGGCCCTGGGTTTTTAAAGAAGATACGCCCTGGTGGAAATTTATGAGCAGGCCGGTACCCGCAATTAACGAAGCCACTTTACTAAAACGCAGAATAAGCAGTGCAGAAGCGGTTGCTTTTCATGTGGGTTTCAGAAAAACAGTAAAATCGGGCAACAGTTCTATTGAGAATGTAAGTATTAGCGGTGTTTCTCATGAGTTTAACAAAATTCAGAATTTTACTATTTCTAACGGGCGCTATTTTACAGACATAGAAAGCGGAACCGGTATTTCTGTTTGCGTTTTAGGATATAATGTGGCCCAAGGTCTTTACGGAGCTTTTTTAAATCCGGTAGGAAGTGAAATAAAAATTTCGGGAAGAAAAGTAAAAGTGATTGGTGTTTTTGATAAGGAAGGAGAGAGTATTATTGGCAACACCATGGACAACCAGGTGCTGATGCCTATCAATTACATTGCACGTATTGCAGATCTTAAATCAGAAAACCTCGACCCCTTTATAAGCGTAAAAGGAAAACCCGGCATAAGCAACGAGCAACTTAAAGATGACCTGATGGGTGCTATGCGTGGATTAAGACGTTTAAAACCCAGCGCCGACGAAAATTTTTCGCTCAACGAAATTCAATTACTCTCTGCAGATTTTGATGAAATGTTTGGAATAATAGGAACTGCCGGCTGGATCATTGGCGGGTTTTCTATTCTTGTTGGCGGATTTGGAATTGCCAACATTATGTTTGTTTCTGTTAAAGAAAGAACGAGTATGATAGGCGTACAAAAATCTTTGGGCGCAAAAAATTATTCCATTCTCATGCAGTTTTTATTTGAAAGTATTTTTTTGAGCATGATAGGAGGCGGCCTTGGATTATTGATTGTTGCCGGCATTGCACCTTTGGCAAGTTCATGGTTCGGTATGGATGTTTTTCTCAGTTCTGCAAACATAATTTTAGGAATCACAATTTCATTTCTTATTGGTATAATCAGCGGATTTATTCCGGCCTACAGCGCCAGCCAGTTAGACCCGGTTGAGGCTATACGCAGTAATTAAACGTAAGAAAGCTGAACGGCGGATATAAGATATGAGACCAAAAGATATAAGACTGGTGCACGAGTAAATAAAAAACAAAGACAACCGTTAACTTTTTTCACACATGCCTGCAGTAAAAATAAAACGTCCTAAATTACTTTCAATAGTTTGCATTATTGGATTTGTATGGATGGTTTTTGTTTTGCCGGGAATGTTTTCTCCTGCGGTAAAACGAATCGGAGATTTTGTTCCGATGATCTACGGGCTGGTGCTTGCTTTCAGTTTCATTTCGCTTATTGGTGTGTGGCACATGAAACGCTGGGGAGTTGAAATGTACATTCTTGTTTTTTTTGTGAAGCAAAGTTTTTTTATCATCACAAAACAAGTAACGCCTGGTACTTATGTGGGCATTGTTTTTTCTGCCTGGTTCATCATAACGTTTCTTATGTTTTATAAACGTATGGACAGGAATCTTTAGCAATAGGTATTCGCTACGCGACCAGTAAAATTTTTTTTGTTTTTGGTATAACCAATAGATCGTCACTACGTGACTCTTTGTTACGATCAAAAAAATTCTTCTTGTGATTCTGTGCTTTCAGTTCTCTTTGTCAGATTGATTTCTTTATTTTTTCTAAAGGAAAAGCTTTGGTCATAAACTATTCTCCGTGCTCCTCTATGTCTCCGTTTCTCCGCGTCAATTTTCGCTCACTCGTCCCTTGCCCTCGTCCTTCGCCCCTTCCTTGTCCGCCATAGCTCAACGCGAAAAATTTTCAGTCATATGAGCGGAGGAGGATTAATACTTAAGCCAATACAAACCACTACCGCTGGTGCCTA
>JACMLS010001099.1 GCA_014379485.1 Bacteroidia bacterium
GAAAGGATTGAATGAACTTTTTAACCTTAAACTTTCTGAAGAGCAACTAATTTATTATTCAGGTAAATTAGGAAGTGATTGTGCGTTTTTTATTAAGAACAAACCCGTTTTTGCACGCGGAAGAGGAGATGTTTTTGAACCGGTTGAATTGAACCTGAACAAGTACAAAATACAAATTGTGTGGCCGGGCATTCACAGTTCTACTGCTGATGCATTTAAAGGAATTGTGCCAAAAAAACCTGACACTTCAATTAAAGAGATTTTAAAAAAAGATATTTCTCTTTGTAAAAACGACCCGATAGCTATCGGGTTGAAAAATGATTTTGAAGAACCTATTTTTAAAAAATATCCGGAAATAAAAATGGTGAAAGAAAAACTTTACTCAGAAGGCGCTGTCTATGCAAGCCTGAGCGGAAGCGGGAGCGCTGTTTATGGAATATTTGAAAAAACAATTCCTGAAATTAAATGGCCTGCAAATTATATTGTTTTTAATTAAGATGAAATGAAAAAAAATATTTTACTCTTTCTTATTTTTATGGGATGCTACGCTGTAATTTTTGCAGGAGAAAAAACCACTGACGGAGACACCATAAAATCAAGATACACATTAGACAGTGCACGAAAGGCAGAGTACGGAAAATTTGAAGACACGTTTACGAGCTGGTTTCATAAAAAGTATTGTGTGAAAATGAAAATAAAGATAAGTTGCAATGGCTGCTCGCGTTTTTATTTTCCGGTCACATTTAAAATTGATGAGAAAGGAAAGATTGTTATAACAGAAACCAATCCGGGTTTATTTTGCGGAAAAGAATTAACCGAAAAACAAAAAACAGAATTTGTAAAAGGATTTCAGTCAATTGTCTTTTCAAAATTATTTTACGGAAGAGTTGTGTTTTTCAATTTTAACCGTGCGCTTAGTTGCTAAAAATATTTTACTTATTGAATCAAAAATGAAAATAATTATTTTACTTTTTCTTTTTTTAGCGGGCTGTCAAACCTTATCGCTGGCCCGGGTAAAAAATATTTCTCAGGACACTATAAAGTCTAAATACGAATTAGACAGCTTAAGCAGGGCAGAATATGAAAAGTTTGAAACTAAATTTTCAACCTGGTTCTATAAAAAGTATTGTGTGAAGATGAAAATAAAAATAAGTTGCGGTGGCTGTTCCAGTTTCTTCTTTCCGGTTACTTTTAAAGTGGATAGTGCAGGGAAAATTAAAATAACTGAAACAGGTACCGGTAAATTTTGCGGAAAAGAACTTAATGCAAGACAAAAATCAGAATTACTGAAAGGTTTAAATAACATTGTTTTTTCCAATTTGTTTTACGGAAAAATCATTGTCTTCAATTTCAACAGGTCACTGAAGTGCTGAGAAAATTATTTTAGGAAAAAATTATGGTATTATACAACCCAAAAGACTGGATCAAACTCATTTTTCAATTCGGCAAGGGCGATACGATTCGTCAATTGTGGCCTGCGCTTATAGGAATGGGCATTTATACGGGCCTTCTTGCCTGGGTAGAAATTGAATTTATTGACTCTAAAATTCAAGACCCCACAAAAGTTCACAGCCTTATTGGTTTCGTGTTATCTATGCTTCTTGTGTTTCGCATTAACTCTGCTTACGATCGCTGGTACGAAGGAAGAAAACTGTGGGGCAATTTTGTAAATAACAGCCGCAATCTGGCCTTACAATTAAACGCACTAATTCCGGCAGAAAATAGTGAACTCAAAAACAAGATGCGCATTTTAATTGGTAATTACATGATTGCTACCAAACAGCACCTGCGCGGATATTTTAATGCAGATGAGCTTGAACCTTGCGAAAATTTTGACACCGAAAAACTTGCGCAGGCAACGCACAAACCAAATTACATTGCGGCCGTTCTCTATAAAGAAATTATTGAACTCGAAAGAAAAAAAACAATAGATTCTAATCTTTTTCTGATGCTGAATGAAGAAGTAAAATCATTTACAGAAACAACAGGCTCTTGCGAACGGATAAAAAACACACCTATCCCCTACTCTTACAGTTTATTCCTTAAAAAAATTATTTTCCTGTTTGTTTTTACTTTACCCATTGGCTACGTAATTACTTTTAATTACTGGGCAATTCCTATTTCTATTTTAATATTTTATGTGTTTGCCAGTATAGAATTGATCTCAGAAGAAATTGAAGATCCGTTTGGAACGGATACAAATGACCTTCCGTTAGAGGAAATTTGTCAGACAATAAAAACAAATCTGAAATCTATTTTAGCTTAAACTGATTGTGCTTTAAAAAAATCACCATTCAGGATCTCCAAACCACTTATGGAATTTTTTTGATTTCGGAAAAATGGCAAGAGCAAGTTCGTCCCACCAGATCAGGACGCCAAAAGAAACAAGGGGTGAGTTCAATCTTTTACCAATACTTTTATCGTTGAGCAACATGAATCGATACCCTATAGTAGAACCTGCACCCAGCCATCTGAAAACTTTGAACTTAATATTTATTGCGGGATTGTAAAGCAAAATTAAATTTCCGATGCTCTCATTTTTCTTTCCGCTCTTTAAATACTGAAATTTTGAAAGGCCTGCTCCAATTTCTACCTGCGAACTCAATGACCAACGTTTACTTTTGTAGTAAACAAAATCAATATAATAGCAGATGTAGCGAAAATTTAACTGATTGTCTTTGTAAACAACCCCGCCATTTACATCAGGCAGAAAATTATTTCCACTCAGGTTTGTTTTGAGCCAGGAGTAGCCCCCGCCAATACTGATCTTTTTTCCGAAAGTAACACCGCCCTTTATACTCACCACTTCAATACGATCTCCGTTAGAAAAAGAATTCTTTGACTCATAGCGAAAGTCGAAGGTTTTTTTTGACATAAAAGCTTCGTGCAAAGTATCGCGGTATTGAGAAAAGGAGAACCCCGTTGAGAAAAAGAGAATATAGAAAAATATTTTTTTCAACAACATTTATATTAAACGAATGTGTTTAACTCCTGGCATTCCTCAATTCAGGTATTCGCTACGCGACCACGGAAATTATTCTGTTTTGGTTTTAACCGGTAGGTCGTCGCTACGCGACTACATTTCAATTCAGAAAGTCTGCTGCCTTTTTTATTGCAGAAGCGAGACCACTTATTTTTGTGCCTCCTGCTGTTGCATAAAAAGCCTGTCCGCCACCGCCGCCTTCAATTTCTTTGCTGAGTTCGCGCACAATTGTGTTTGCATTCAGGTTTTTGTCTTTCACTAAATTTTCTGAAAGTATTACAGATAAACTTGCTTTGCCTTTTACTTCTGAACCCAATACGCACACAAGGTTTTCTACCTGCCCGCGCAATTCAAACATCAGGTTTTTTATTTCTTCGGCGCTGTCAAAATCAATTACGTCAGCAATTAAATTTACACCGTTAATACTTTTCTTTTTCCCTAAAAGATCTGCCTTGAGCATTTTTGCTTTTTCTTTTTGCAAAAGAGAAAGTTGTTTTGCAAGTGTTGCATTTTCTTCGGTAAGGTTCTGAACGGCCTTTAAAACATCTTTCGGACCTTTGAGCGTGTTTTTTACTTCAGCAAGCAAATCTGATTGCTCTTTATAAAATTCTTCTGTTTTCAGAGAAGAAATTGCTTCGATCCTTCTTACGCCAGCTGCAACTGCTCCTTCAGAAGTTATTTTGAAAAGACCAATTTGTCCGGTTGCACTTACGTGTGTACCTCCGCACAATTCTATTGAGTAATCTTTATCAAAAGTAACAACGCGTACTATATCTCCGTATTTTTCACCAA
>JACMLS010001100.1 GCA_014379485.1 Bacteroidia bacterium
CAGGAAAAAATCACTCATTTAAAGCGATGCTATGGTGATGCCTGGCTCAATGTTCTCAAGGAAGAAATGAAGTTGTATTCAAAACTTCGGGCTTTATTGGCAGAAATCGAAGAAAAAAAGGAATCGCTGAAAGCTAATATCGGCAACAGCGAAACTACAGGGGAGCATACACAGAAATTTTTGCTTGACTTGAATCAGGTAATAGATTCGCACACATGAAAAAAAATGAAATATAAGACACAATGAAAACAGTTTCGAAACAAAAGGAAAGTACAGTCAAGCTTTTTTGCTTGACTGTACTAAGCTTCTCGATTTACAATCCTCCGAATGAAAAAAATTGAACCGTTATATATAGAAAAAGATAAGGACGATTTCGGCTTGCGTGTAGATTGCGCAGAGTGTGGGACTTTGCCTGGGGCAATTTGCAGGAAATCGTGTATGCCGATTATGGCTTGTGAATTTGGACACCGCCATAGTTTTAAAGTAATAGCGTATGAAAAACATTCTGGAAGAAGAAGAACAAAAAATTTAAAAACAAGAGATTGGAAGCAGGCTCGCTTGGAAGCCGCTCAATTTCAAAAAGAAGTCAAAGAAAGTATTTCTCCTAAAGTCCAAGTGGAGAAACCAATTGTAAACATTCTCGAAAAGCAGAATCACTCACTTTTATTAACCGAGGGAATGGCTTTGCATGTTAGTTACCTGCGTGGTGAGCAAAACATACCCGATCATCAACGGCGCGCACGTAGCGAGGGGCACTGCCGCCCTGTAGAAAAGTGTTATTTGGATTTCATCTCTTGTCTTAAAAAGGATTACCCAGTAAAAAACCTTACCGTTAATCAGGTCGATCAAAATATGGTTGGGAGATTTCACTCGCTGTTAGAATCACGCAACCCAGCACCACGCACATACAACATTAATATAAATTACATGCAAACGCTTTTTAATTTTTTAAAGCGTGAGGGGCATGCAACATTAAACCCTTTTGCAGGTGTAATCAGAAAGCCGGAGACGCCAAAAATCACAGTTTTAAACAAAGAAGAATATGAAGCAATGTTGGAAATTGTTCAAAAGCCGGAATTAGGAATTTGCAAACTCAGTTCGGGAATTTCCAAAAATTATTTCAGGCCATGGATTAAGGATTTTATTTCAGCCGGAATTTTTTCAGGAAGACGAATTGAAGAATTGGCGAAAGCTCAATGGAAATCAATAAATTTTGACAGAGAAGAAATGCAAAGTCTTGAGGTGATTGATTACAAAGTCAGCAGACAACAGGCAAGATTAGAAACAAATCCGAAAAGAATTTTAGTGCCTATTACTTCAGAACTAAAAAATTTACTCTTTTCTCTTGGAGCCGAAAGATACAAAAACGATCCTGATCGATATATTCTTGCCGGCGATGAGGAAATGAGCAGAGACAGCATTAAAAAATTTGTAAGCCATTCCTTCTCTCATTACTGGAAACAATTACCATATTCTAAAGACAAACAGGCGAGTTACAAAACATTGCGGAAAACATATCTCTCAAGCCTTGCGGGTGCAATTGGGATTTCAAATGCACAGGTTATCTCTCAACATAGTGACACAAAAGTTCTATCAGATCACTACGTAAGTAGCCTGGTGCTCGGAGAAACGGCGAAAAACTTTTCTGTATTCCCAAACAAGGATCAAAATAAAGGTCGTCAGAAAAAACTAAATGAATTGAGAAAGTCTGAAAAGAATTTATCCATAGAACGGTAAAAGAATTATTAACCCATAAAAATAACCCACCATGAAAGCAGCAAACAACGACGAAAAAAAGAACAAAGGGATTTATGTTCCCTTAATAAAGTTCTTAGAATTTTCACGCAATAACTCCAATCAGCATTTTATTACGGTTCTCGGCGAGAAACAGGGTGAAGTGTTGGGTCGGATTTTTCGGGAATACGACAAAGAAAATAAACGGATGAAATATTTTGCAAAAGACATTAACGGCGATCCTATGTTTCCTGAAGAATTTTCACTGAAAGGGTTAAAAAGATTATTCATTCAAAAATCAAGAGACTTTACGCAGTCGTTGGCTCCACCTCTGCAAACTGGTCATGAAGAAGAACAACCCGAAATTCCGGTTAGCTATATTCTTCATGAAAAGAAGCTGCAGGAAAAGGAAAAACAAGTAAAAGAAATCAGGGAAAGTAAAGAGGTGGATAAAAAAGAAAAAAATAATGGCAAAAGCCGATGAAGACACAACAAAATATAAAAGATCAAAGTGACAAAAACTTATACGATGAAGTTGATTTGTCTGAATGCGGAATCAATATTCCTGGTCGATACACCACTCTTGTCTTTAAAGGCACCG
>JACMLS010001101.1 GCA_014379485.1 Bacteroidia bacterium
AAAAGACAAAACAAAAGGAGATATTTATGAAACAATTTTTCAGGATAACACCTGGATTACACCTGTAAAATTAGAAGACCACATCAATACGGCTAACGGAAACGAAGCAAGCGCCTGTATTAGTAAAGACGGAGAATTTTTGTTTTTCAGCAGCGATAAACCGGGCGGACTTGGAGGAAAAGATCTTTACCGTTGCAAAAAATTACCAAACGGAAAATGGAGCCTGCCTGTAAACTGCGGCCCTATGATAAATACAGTTTACGATGAGGACGCACCTTTTTTATCTGCAGATGACAAAGTTTTGTATTTCAGTTCAAAGGGCCACACTACTATTGGTGAGTTTGATATTTTTAAATCTGATTGCGATATGGAAGAAAATTCTTTTTCAACGCCGCAGAATATGGGGTATCCTGTAAATTCTGTTGGCGATGATATTTTCTTTGTTATTTGCCAGGATGGTTATCACGGTTATTATTCTTCAGAAAAAGACAATGGTTTTGGTGGAGAAGATATTTATCTGATAGATATGCATTACAGTGAGAACGATGTAAAGGTAAGAGCAGGTTATGTGTATGAAAAAGGTGCTGCAGACAGCAAACCTCTCAAAGCAAAAATATCTCTTGTGGATAATGAAACAAAGCAGGCAATTGGCTATTACACTTCTAATTTAAGAAACGGAAAATTTATTTTATTGGTAAGTCCCTTCAGAACTTATTCTCTTAACATTGAAGCGGACGGGTATAAAGCTCAAACATTACAAGTAGATCAGTTAACACCAGAAAACGAAGAGCAGGAATTTAAAATTGAATTGGATCCTAAATGAAAAAAAGAATACTATTAATTTTTATTAGTGCTATTGCTTTTAATTTATTGAAAGCGCAGGACCCGCAATTTGCGCAGTACTACGCCAACCCTATCTTCTTAAATCCGGCTTACACAGGTTTAACTTACGAGCACAGAATGGTGGTCAATTACCGTAACCAATGGCTCGGAATTTCTAAAGCATATTCTACCTACGCAGCTTCGTATGATTATAACGCAAATGATATCAGGAGTGGTTTAGGAATTCAGGTAGTGCATGATGTTGCCGGTATTTCTGCTTTTAAAACAACAACGGTTGCAGGCTCTTATGCTTATCACGCCAATCTTGATAAGTTTACAGAGATCAGAGCGGGCGCAGCATTAAGCTTAAATTTTAAGCGTTTAAATTTTGACAGATTAATTTTTAATGATCAACTCTCAAGCGGAGCTCCTGTATCTGTAGAAGACGGAAATTTTTTTCCGAAAACATATTTTGATCTAAATGCCGGTGTGCTCATTAACTCGGTTGAATACTGGATTGGTTTTTCTGCAAAACATTTACCACGACCCGATGTGAGTATGAGTGGCAGCGGTGCCAATCTTCCAATAAATGCAAGCTTGCATGGAGGCTACCGCTTTGTGTTAGAAAAAACCGGAAGAAACCTTAAAAAATATTTCTCACCCACATTCAATTACCGGCACCAGGGCAAATACGATCAGTTAGATCTTGGTGTGTATTATTACATGTTGCCGTTGGAAATTGGTTTGTGGTATCGTGGCATTCCGCTAAAACGTTACGCAGCCGGTTTTCCAAATCACGATGCACTTTCTGTTTTAGTTGGTTACGAAGTTCAGAAATACGATCTGCGCATTGGGTACAGCTACGATCTTACACTCTCAAAACTCATAGGCAGCACCAGTGGTTCACATGAATTGAGTATTATTTATGAGATC
>JACMLS010001102.1 GCA_014379485.1 Bacteroidia bacterium
ATCGGCTTGGGAATTAGTAAAAAAAACAATAAAAATTCATGAAAATTACAGGTAAACGATTGAGAGAGGCAGTACAAGTGCTGATGTGGATTTTGTTTTTCGGAGCCGGATTGTTGTTTTATTCCGTATTTTTTTCTTGGCAGAAAGCCTTGCTTTGTGCTGTTATTCAGAATGTTTTGTCTTTGTTTTTATTCTACGGAAACTTTTTTTTTGTTGATTTTTTCTTTGAAAAAAAGCATTTTCGGGTTTATGGAATGCTTTTTCTTTCTGTCTCTGTGTTGGCGGTATTTTTAAGAATCTACTTGAATAATTTGTTTTTTTCTGCTCCCTTTGAAGAATCCATTTTGGTTTTTCGCCCGGAAGTTCGTTTGTGGTTCTTTGCTTTTTTCACCACGGTACCGCTACTTCTGCTTAGTTTTTTTTTTCAATTACTTCGAAATCGCTACCGTACCGAAAAACAATTTCTTTCGTTGATAAATCGCCACAATGAGGCAGAAATCCAATTTTTGAAAGCCCAAATAAACCCGCATTTTTTGTTCAACACGCTGCACAATATTTATTCATTGGCTGTTACCAAATCCGACCAAGCCCCTAAAATGATTTTGTTACTCTCAGATTTGTTGCGGTACGTGATTTATGAAACCCAATACGGAAAGGTTGCCCTTGACAATGAAATCCGGCACTTGCAAAAGTTTATAGATTTGTTTCAAATGCGGAATGAAAATCCGGTGAATATTACTTTTCAAACCCAAGGCAACACCCAAAACCTGACCATTGAACCCATGATATTCATTCCTTTGGTTGAAAATTGTTTCAAACACTGCGATTTTGATACCAATGACAAGGCTTTCGTGAGAATTAATTTGATTATTGATGCACATAAACTCATTTTCACTACTTTAAATTCTAAAAATGATACCCAAAAGCAACAAGATAAAACCGGAGGTGTAGGTTTGGAAAATATCTGCAAACGCTTGGAACTGCAATATGAAAACCAACACCAATTCTCCATAAGAAAAGAAGAAAGTATTTTTGAAGTAAATTTATCTTTGTCGCTCAATGGACAAAAAACACAAGAATTATGGAAAAAATAAAGATTTTATTGTTAGATGATGAATTTTTGGCTTTGAAGTTATTAGAAGAATTTATCAGTCAAATTTCTGATTTAGAGATAGTTGCATCCCTTAAATCGCCTATCAAAGCCTTAGAAATACTCAACGAAAAACCTGTTGATGTTCTCTTTTCAGATATTCAGATGCCTGTGTTAAGTGGCAATAGCCTGCTTAAAACCCTCAAAAATCCACCACTTACTGTTTTTACTACGGCATATACTGAGTTTGCTGCTGAAGCTTTTGCTCTCAATGCCATAGATTATTTGGTAAAACCTTTTTCTTTTGAACGTTTTTTGCAAGCTATTCAAAAAGCAAAAGAATATCTAAAGCTAAAAAATGCTGACAGTCAAATAGTTACAAAAAATACTGAAATCAATTTCATTACTGTTAAGGCAGACGGCAAAATTCATAAAGTTAATTTTGAAGATATTGTTTTTGTGGAAGGTTTGAAAGAATATGCCAAAATTATTCTTACAAACGGCTACCTGATAACCTTCGAACGTATGAAGAACATAGAAGAATTATTACCGATTTCACAATTTATGCGGGTTCATAAGTCATTTATTGTTGCCAAAAACAAAGTCAAATCCATCGAAGGCAGCCATTTAGAATTGTTTGGCAAGGTTTCCGTGCCAATCAGCCGAGAGAAAAAAGAGGAAGTGGTACGAGAAATCTTTGGAAAATAAAAATAATAAGGCTCGAATCAATAACAAATAAAAATCAAGTAGTTTTATTTGTTAAAAAATTATTTATTAAGCCTATTTTTGATATTTTTCACCATCAATGCTAAACATAAATCCAAAAATACACCCATTAGTAAAGATAAGGCACAAGCTATTTTGGAAGCCATTCAAAACAATGAATTACAATATGTGTAGAAAAACGGCGTTCCTCCAGTAAGAAAATAGATAAAAATACGACTTATTTGTGAATGACTTAATACCCATAAATAATCATAATCAGTACAAAATAAGCAATTTTCGATTTTTTTTAACCATAAACATTTAACTATTTATGCAAGAAGTATATATTG
>JACMLS010001103.1 GCA_014379485.1 Bacteroidia bacterium
ATATATCAACAAAATAATTTACGCAAAAATATTTTTTTGAATTGAAGAGAAAGATCTTTTTGAAAGCGATGAGAAACGTTCTGCAGATCCATAATCTGCCGGATTTTGTAATGATAAAAAAATCCACATCTGCATCTTTATCAAAATAATTTTTAGAAAGCGATCCTGAAATACAAACACCTTCAACAAAAGGAAAGCGTGAGATGAGTTTGGCAGAACGCAAGGCTCTTGGAAATACTTTTTCTGCACCCGCATTTCCAATTTTTCTCTTTTCAATATTTTCGGCAACGGAACCCTTCAGGTAATAAAAATTATCTTTTGTTTCAAGAAGCCCCCTGTTTATTAACGAAACAAGGCAGTTTATCAGTTCAGCCGGATCTGAAGGAGATTTTATGCTTTCTGCGATCTCAGAAATTTTAAGCGGATAACTGAATACATCAAAATATGCAATTGCGCAAAGCACGTCCTTTTGAAGTAAGGTGATGGATGCTTTTTCAGTAAAGTATTCAAGGGGAGACCTATTACCCATAGGGTAAATATATTAAATTTTCTCGAGTCGAAAAAGAAAATTCCACTCCCATTTTATCCGCCTTTTGTAGATAAGGAGAAGTTTATAGCCAAAATTACGGGCAATGTCTTTTATTCTTTTTACATCGCAATTGTCGCTGAGTACCATTAAGACATCTGAGTGTTTAGAGGAGAACTCTGGCAACTGGTAAAACAACTTCTTAAAGTACTGCCCCTCTTTTCCGCAAAACCAGGCCTTTTGTTCGTCATCCTTAGGCTCCCTGAAAAAATAGGGTGGATTTATGAAAATAAAATCAAATTCAACCGGTTGCAAATTATCAAAAAGGTCTGACCTGATAATTGAAAAATCAGGATTAGTGTTTTCGTTAAAATTATTCCGGTAATTTTCTTTTGTATTATCAATTGCTTTTTTTGAAATATCAAGACTTATTACTTTTGCCCCGTTTCTAAAAGCGAGCAGACTGATAATACCAGTACCACAACCCACTTCGCAAAAAGTTTTTTCTTTAAAATTTATATCATAAATATGATCCAGAAAAAAACCGGTACTGAAAAAATATTCAGGATGAAAAACGCCGGGCTTAACCACAATGTCTAAACCGCCGTAAGAAAATTCGGTTTCCTCCTTCAGTCTTCTTCTGATAAAAGGTTTCACAAAAAAAGAAAACGATATTTTCCAGATTCTGTTTCTCATTAAAAACCTTCAATTTCGGGTTGCCTGTATTTCCAGATCTTTTGCAGAACTTTAATTCCGTAAGGGGCTGTGTAGATCCCTGCTTTATATCTTAAACTGCTGTAACTCTTAATAAACTTTCTTTGCGATGAACTTAATCGGATATCAGAAACCGTAGGGTAAAACCCGTTTAAAACCGTTTCGAAATTTTTTATTTTATCGATCATATACGGCTTTAACCAGGGAGTCAAAGGGTTTTTACGAAGATCAAAATTTTCCCAGGCAGGAGAGATCCAATCTTCTAGTTTTTCAGGAAAATGAAAGCCTGATCTTTTAACCTGCTCAAATAGTTCTGATCCTTCGGTTGGAACAGGGCTGTACAGGTAAATAATTATTTCAACGTTTGGATTGATCTCTTTTATTTTTTTTATGAAAGCAATATCTTCATCTATCTGCCTGTTCACTTCTTCCTCTGTTGCGGCAGGGGTTCCTAAAACAAAAGAATATTCAGGAATAATATCAAATTTTTTTAGCCGGCCCGCAAATCGTTTTATTTGTTCACCGGTTTGCGTACCACCCTTATCCATTTTTTTAAGAACAGCATCATTCCCTGTTTCTGCTCCGAAAAAAATCATTTTACAACCACTTTCGCGAATGATCTGTAGTGAAGCATCAGAATATTTATCCATGGTATCTATCCTCGCTTCGCCCCACCAGGTCATTTTCTCCGGATGGATAAGTTTTGCGAATTCTACCGTTCTTTTTTCTGAAACAAAAAAATTATTGTCATGAAATTCAATTGCATTGCCGCCGTAATTATCTTTCAGCAATTTTACATCTTCAAAAATTTTCTGCGCTTTCATTCCTTTCCAACGTGCATTGTAAATGGGTACCACTGCGCAAAAAGAACAGGTAAAAGGACAACCGAAACTGCTGTGATAGGCAATTGTTTTTGTTCCTAAATATGTTTTACCGAAATACTGATCAAGCGCATAAAACTCATTTAATTTTTTGTAGGGAAGTGCAGGAAGTGCATCCAGATCGTAGATCGGGTCTTTCTTAGTGATCTGCGTTTTATTTTCTTTTCTGAAAATAATATTTGAAATGGAATCAAGTCCTGTATTATTTTTTAAAGCGGTCAGCACTTCGGTAAAACATTTATCGCCCATTCCGTTTATGATCACATCTACAAAACCAGAACTTAAAACACTTTCGGGTTGGTTAGAGGGAAAATATCCTCCCCAGATAATTTTTATTGAGGGAAATTGCTGACGGATCTTTTTTGAGAAGGGAATGGCTTGTTTTAACTGAGGCCCAGGCATTACTGTGGCTCCGAAAAAAGAAAATTGGCCTGAACTTAAATAACTTTCAATTTTTTTCCAGGGATCTTCTTCGCGGTTTCCGTCTACAATTACCCAATCAAAAACACCCTCAACAGAAGCTGCCACCTGCAGAATACTGTTGGGTATGCGCGGTTTGCTTTTGGCTGAACGCGGATTGAATAAGAGTACTTTTTCCATACGGAAGCTTAGAAAAATAAAAAGGAAATTTACGAAATTAAATTCAAAGGGTAATGCCGCGGATTTTACTATTAAAACTAACCACATCTCAAAAGGGCAGCCGCAAATGGCGCAAATTTTCGCAA
>JACMLS010000115.1 GCA_014379485.1 Bacteroidia bacterium
TATACCATTTTTTATTTTCAGTACTGTCCTTATTCTGAGAAAAAAAGGAAACCGTTACCAATAGAAAAGAAATAAAATATACTCTGAAACTCATTCTTCAAATTTAACTTTTCTTTCTTAATTAACAGAAAAGTGAAAACCAGAAATTGCGTCTGCCGCCCTGCAATGTTCATTCACCGCCTTTTTCAGTTGTTAAACCGTTTGCTCCTTTCTGGTGCGGCTTTGTAGCTATACATTTGTTTCATAAATAAATCAATAGAAAAATAAAATGGAAATCATTAACGAAAACAATCCGGAAGGAGAAGAGAAGAGCAAGTACCGTTACAAAAGACATTGTTATGAGAACGATGAACATTACGAAAGAAATCATAAGATAAGCAAGGTGTTTATTGGTGTTGCCGTTATTACAGCCGGCGTGCTTTTGTTGATGAAGAGAACCGGATCGGCAATACCACACTGGGTGCTTACCTGGCCAATGATACTTATTGTTGGAGGAATTGCTTCAGGAATTAAACATGGATGGAAAAGACCCGCGGCTTATATTCTCATGGTTATTGGCGGAATTTTTCTGAGCGACAAAATTGTGGGTGGCGCTGAATTAAGACCCTACATATGGCCTGTTGCAATTATGATCATCGGGGTCGTAATCATCTTTAAACCGCGAAGAAAACATAACTGGAAAAAGTGGGAACAAAAATGGCACGAAAAAAAAAAGTCCGATATGAGCGAGGGAACTGCGATTGAGGCCAACGCCGTTTTTGGATCTGTACAGAGAAATATAATTTCGAAAACATTTAAAGGTGGCGAAGTGAATTGTGTTTTTGGAGGAGCTGAGATAAATTTTATGCAGGCCGATATTGAAGAGAAAGCGGAACTGGAATTGAATTGTGTTTTTGGCTCCTGCAAAATAATAGTTCCGTCTCACTGGCAGATAAAGTCTGAATTGGACGCGGTTTTTGGCGGAGTTGAAGACAAAAGAATGAACCAGTCAGCCAATGGGGGAGAACAAAAAATTCTGTTGTTAAAAGGAAGTTGTGTTTTTGGAGGAATAGAAATTAAAAGTTACTGATCTTTTTAAAACCTCTTATGAATTTTATTGCGAAAATAGTTTTTAAAATAAACACTTCTGCAGATAGCACGGTGGCCACTTTTGACGAGCAGCTAAGATGGATTGATGCTGAGAACAGGACTGAGGCAATGCTGCTCGCTCAAAAGATTGGTAAGGGAGAAGATGAAAAGATAAGCACAGACAAAAACGATCTTATACACTGGCAGTTCATTGACGTATCAGAACTTTGGGAAGTAAGTGAAAGTGAAAACGGCAGACTGCTTTATTCATTTTCAAATGCAGAAAATGAACCGGCAGATTATATTAAATTTGTAAAGCTAAGGGCACAAAAATTAAAAACGCCCGCTTTACATGAACAAGCCAGAACTAATGCTCAGTAAAAACCGCTGGATAATTTTTATTCTGTGGTGGACTTTTTTGGCAGTTGTGCATTCGGCGGTGCTGGTCTGGCTCGGCTTTTCTTACAGAATTTCGTTTATTGATAGTATTGTGTCGGCAACGCTTATTGTTTTGTGCGGCCATGTTACTTCTAATTTTTATCGCTTTTACCAACCCGGCAAAACAAATCGTTTTTACCGTTTGTTGTGGGGTCTTGCTTTAACTGTTGCCTGCGTGGCGGCGCAGCGTTATACATTGCTTTATTTAATGAAGTACGAAGCATCTTACTCTACTTTTGTTGAACAATCTTTGCCCGTTCGTTTTTTGTTTTCATTGCTTATTATTGCATTTATGACTTTGATCACCTGGTTGTCTGCATACTGGAGAGAGCAACAGGAAAAGGAAGCGCGCAAGGTCAGTGCAGAAAATTTTGTAAAAGAAGCAGAGCTGGCGCGCCTGCGTTTGCAATTGCAGCCACATTTTTTATTCAACAGTTTAAATTCTGTGAATGCACTTATTGGTGCAAATCCTGCCGAAGCAAGAAAAATGATCCAGGAACTTTCTGATTTTATGAGAATGACTTTAAGAAAAGATGATCAGCTCATTTTATTTTCTGAAGAATTGAATCACCTGCAGTTGTATCTGAATATTGAGAAAGTGCGCTTCGGCCACCGGTTAGAAATAATAATTGAAGTGGAAGAAGAATGTAAACGGTTTTTACTTCCGCCGCTTTTGTTGCAACCTATTGTTGAAAATGCAATTAAATTCGGCTTGTACAATACAACAGAAAACGTGGAGATAAAAGTTACAGGAAAAAATAAAAACGGAATGCTTGAAATTATTACAGAAAATCCTTTCGACGATAATTCTTCTTCCGCACAAAAAGGAACAGGCTTCGGACTTTCTTCGGTACAAAGAAGATTGCAATTATTATTCGGAAGAAATGATCTTTTAAAAACTTCTGAAAGAGAAAGAATTTTTCAAACCACCATACTTATTCCTCAAAAGACAAAAAACTAACCCGCTTTTGCAGCGCTACAACGTATAAAAAATGAAAAAGTGTATAATTATTGACGACGAACCCCTTGCAAGAAGCCTTGTAAAAGAGCACCTGGCCAATTGGAAACAATTAGAAACTGTTGCAGAATGCGGCGACGGATTTGAAGGTGTAAAAGCAATTCTGCAGCACAAACCCGATCTTATTTTTCTTGACATACAAATGCCAAAAATTTCAGGCTTTGAAATGCTTGAATTGTTAGACCCTGTTCCCTCAGTAATTTTTACCACAGCGTTTGATGAGTTTGCGATCAAGGCTTTTGAATTGCATGCTGTTGATTATTTACTAAAGCCTTTCAGTAAAGATCGTTTTGATAAGGCTGTAAAGAAATGGCTGGAAGGAAGTAACAACGAAAAAAACGAAAGTATCTCTTCTCTTCAGAACGAACCGGCAAAACACATTGAAGAAAGCGAAAGAGTGGTGGTAAAAGTGGGTGGAGAAATAAGAATTATTCCGGCAAGAGACATTTGTTACATTGAAGCGTTTGATGATTACGTAAAAATATTTACAAAAGATTCCTGGTTTCTGAAAAAGAAAACCATGAGTTATTTTGAAAAAAGTCTTGATGCAAAGCAGTTTGTGCGCGTGCACAGGTCTTTTATCATCAATCTTTCGCAGCTAACACGTATAGAACCTTACGAAAAAGGTAACCACATTGCCTTGCTCAAAAACGGAAATAAAATTTCTTTAAGCAGGAGTGGGTACAACCATTTAAAAGATGTGTTGGGCATTTAAAATACCAGGCAACTAACAGTGCAACAAGGGACAAAACGACCAAGTGGACCCACAAACACTTGGGTCCACTTGGTCGTTTTTGTCCCTTGAAGTTATCCCTTGATCTTTATTGTTGATATATCAACAATTCGGGAAATTACTGAGAACCCGGGTTCATTCTTCCCACAGGCATAAAAGAACTTGCCATTAGAATATCTTTTCTTGCCGCCCAGGTAATTTCACATTTTATGTGTTGGAAAAGAGAATTTTCAGAGCTTAATTTGTTTTATAAAATTATTCAGATGAAAAAACATTTCTTTTTTTTAGTTAGTGCATTTGTTCTTCTTTCCTGTGCACAGGCGCAATTTCCAACACTTGCACGCCGTTCTTTTTTAGGAATACAGATGGAAAAAATTACGGATGACACTAAGCGCATAATGGAACTTCCTTCTGAGAATGGAGTGCTTATTACAAAAGTAATTGCAGGTTCTTCAGCAGAAAACGCAGGTTTACTTGCAAGCGATGTGCTTTTGAAAATAAACGGGAAGGAAGTAAACAGTCCTGACGAAGCTGTAAAAACAGTGGCAGAACACAAAGGTGGCGAAGAATTTACTTACGAGATCATCCGCAATAAAAAAACGGTAAATGGAAAATCGGTTTTTAAAGAATATCCAAAAGAGAACTACAAGGATATTGAGATGGAATACACAGCCACGCAAACCATCAACGGAATTCAGCGGCTGATAGTAAGCAAACCGAAAAAAAATTCAAAGAAAATGCCGGTCATCATTTATATTGGTGGAATTGGTTGCTACTCGTTAGACAACCCGCTTGACACAACAAAAAACGAAGTGCAGTTTTTAAATTCTCTTACGCGCGCCGGTTTTGTTTGTGTGAGAGCAGAAAAACCCGGAATAGGAGATAACACAGCGTGCAAAGCCTGCGCCGAAATAAGTTTTAACGAAGAGCTTGATGGTTATGTGAATGCGGTAAAAACAATTAAAACTTACAATTACGTAGATTCATCGCGCATTTACATTTTTGGCCATAGTATGGGTGGCGTGATGGCACCGCTGATAGCGCAGCAAACACCTGTAAAAGGAATTATTGCTTATGGCACCATCGGGTCAAACTTTATGGAGTATCTTTTAAAAACCAGGAGAACGATTGGAGAGGCTTATAGCTGGTCTGAGGATGAAACGGATGGGTTTATAAAAGATTATTGCGAATGTGCCGGATATTATTTTACTGATAAAATGAGCAGTGATGAAGCGGCAAAAAAGAATCCTGATTGCAAACAGTACCTGAATGTTTTTGATTACAGGTCTCGCGCCTACAATAATGAATTGTACGCGCTCAACATTCCCGCTGCGTGGAAACCATTTAAAGGAAAAGCCTTGTTGTTATGGGGAGGAAGTGATTTTATTGCATCCAAAGAAGATCATGAGATCATTACAAGTACGGTAAACCGTTTTCATCCGGGCAATGCAGAATTTAAAGTTGTTGAAAATTCTGCGCACGCGTTTGGAACAGCATTCTCTTTTCAGGAAGCACTTAAGAATCCGGGAATTTATAATAAACTTGTAACCGAAAAAGTATTGAACTGGTTAAAAATTGTTTCCTGATTTTTTAAAAATTTCTCAAATGAAAAATACTTTTTTCTCTCTTCTGATTTTCTTTTTTTATGGCCAGGCGTTTTCACAAAACATTGCGTTTCAGAATTTGTGTAATGATTTTTTAAAAGGATACCAGGCGCTTGATATTCCTGCAACCGGATTGGATTATAAAGAGAATTTTGCAAGCATTAAAAATGCAGAGGAGCTTAAAAAGCAGGAAGTTTTTTTTACAGGGATCAGAACAAAGCTTGATACAAAAAACAAACAGGAATTTAGCAAAGAAGAAGCGCTGAGATTTAAACAACTGAATTACGAAACCTCAATGAACCTTGAGCGCATTGAACTCGAAAAAAAATGGAATGAAGCCGGCCGCAAAATTCCGGAAGGAGGATTGTTTAAAAACAAAGACTGGTATAAACATTACGTAAAGCATTTTACCAGCAGAAACATAAGTCCCGAAGAGATTCATGTATTCGGAAAAACAGAAGTAAAAAAAATTCAGAAACAGATCGATTCGGTACGTATTCTTTTAAAATTTAAGAACGAAAAAGAATTTTACGCCCATTTGCAGAACGACACTTTTTTTCTGAAAGACAAAACTTCTATTTTAAATGCATACAAAAAAATAGACAGCACGGTAAGAAAAAATGTGACTAAACTGTTTTCTCTTTTCGGAATTCCTGAGATAGCTGTAATGGAATGGCCGGACGCAAACGTAAACACACCACCGGGAATGTATCTGAACAAAGATCAGAATCCATATGGCAAAGATGTGTTTCAGTATAATTTTTACGGAACAAAACACAGCAAGCGCGCAATGGAGTGGTTGTATATGCACGAGGGCATTCCCGGCCACCATTTTCAGTCTATTTTCAGAAATACTTTTAAAGGCGATTCGTTACAGAACCGGTTTTTTTATTTTGGAAGTGTTGAAGGCTGGGCTTGCTATATAGAAGAGTACGGAAAAGAAATGGGCCTGTATCAGAGCACTTACTCTTACCTCGGAAAATTGCAATGGGATCTTGTTCGCTCATCGCGCCTGGTAATGGAAACCGGAATTCATTATTACGGATGGAGCAGGGAAGAAGCATTAAAATACTGGAAAGAGAATATTAAGGGTCAGGATGAAATTGCAGAAAGAGAAGTAACGCGCATTACCAATTGGCCCGCACAATCTTTATGCTATAAAATAGGCGCCATGAGCATTCAAAAAATCATTAAAAAAAGTAAACTGAATTTAAAAGACGCGCATCAGTTTGTTTTGCAACACTGCGATTTTCCACTTGAGGTTCTTTTGTAAAAGCAGTCCAAATTGTTGGTCGGGAGCAAAATCAGCCATATCGGCCACCAAAAACGTTTTAGTTCTGGGCTTCAGATTCGACGGGCGTTTGCAGAGACCCACTTCTGTTACGTTATCTAAACATTAATTCAACCTTTCCAAAACTCTATCCCTTTTTATTAATTGCAATCAAGGCGTTAAAAGCGCTACAGACAGGTAACCTATTCCTAATTAAATAGCCACGAAGGGTTTATGCGTATTTAAAAATTGTGCGATTAATTTGCGGGAACAAAAAAACCCGCAATGAAAAAAAATTATTTTCTTAGCCCCGGCCTTAAATTTAATGTTTGTCTCCTGCTGCTAGCCTCTTTTTTGATTGCAGAAAAGAGCAAAGCGCAGACAACTCTTCTTTCTTATAGTTCTGTATGGAAATACAAAGACGATGGAAGCGACCAGGGTACCGCCTGGCAGGCAGCAGCGTTTAATGATGCAAGTTGGGCAAGCGGCGCAGGTGAATTTGGTTATGGAGACGGAGATGAAAACACAATTGTTAACGCTTGCGGAACTGTAACACAATATCCTACCTGTACTAATAAATACATTACAACATATTTCAGACAAACCTTTAACATTGCAAACGTAAGCGCATTTGCAGGTTTTACATGTAACCTAAGGCGCGACGATGGTGTTGTGGTTTACCTTAACGGTGTGGAAGTATATCGCAACAACATGCCAACAGGAACCATTACGTACACTACTTTATCATCTACCAACGCTTCTGACAACGGAAACACAGTATTTACATTTACCATGACACCAGCAGCAAGTCAGCTTGTAACAGGTGCAAATACAATTGCAGTAGAGCTTCATCAAAGAGGACCCACAAGCAGCGACCTTACTTTTATCCTGGAACTGATAGGAGATGTTACTTCAACGGCCGGAGCAACGATTACCCGCGGACCATATTTGCAGATTGGAACTTCAACATCTACTATCTTAAGATGGAGAACAAACAATGCCGTTGACGGTGTGGTAACCTACGGAACCGATTCGACTAACCTGAATCTCAGCGCAAGTGTTGCGGGTAATGTAACAGAACATACGGTTCAGCTTACAGGGCTTACCCCATACACAAAATATTTTTACAGCATTGGCACATCAAGCGGAATCATACAAGCCAGTACGCAAAATCATTTTGTTACCTCTCCCTTGCCTGGCGCAGAAAATAAATATGTTTTTTGGGTTACCGGAGATTGCGGAACAAACGCCACCATGCAAACAAACGTTGTGAATGAGTATAACCAATATATGGGAAATGGAGTAACAAACGGATGGTTATTACTGGGAGATAATGCATATAACGGAGGATTTGATAATGAATACACAAGCGGTTTTTTTGACGCTTATGAAGGTTCCATTATGAAACACGCCCCTCTTTGGCCTGCTCCCGGAAATCATGATTACGATAACAGTTCAACGCGGCAAGATGATCATGCTGTTCCATACTACACAATTTTTAATTTACCGGCCAATGCAGAAGCGGGTGGTGTTGCCTCCGGAACCGAAGCGTATTATTCATACGATTACGGCAACATTCATTTTCTTGCGCTTGACTCTTATGGCGAAGAATCGAATATGCGTTTGTACGATACACTTGGTGCGCAGGCAGTGTGGGTAAAACAAGATCTTGCGGCCAACACTAAAAAATGGTGCATTGCATACTGGCACCATCCGCCCTATACAATGGGTTCTCATAATTCAGATTCAGAAAGTGATCTGGTTGCCATGCGTTCTAAATTTATCCGCATTCTTGAAAGAAATGGTGTTGATCTTATTCTGTGCGGACACAGCCACGATTATGAAAGAAGTAAATTAATGAAAGGACATTATGGTAATGAATCTTCGTTTAATGCCGCAACACATAACCTGAGTTCGTCAAGCGGAAAATATGACGGCTCTGCTAACTCATGCGCCTATCTTAAAGATTCTGCACACACGCTTTTAGGAACTGTTTACGTTGTTTCTGGTTCTTCCGGAAAACTGAGCAGCACTCAAAGCAGCTGGCCGCACAATGCACTTCCTTATGCCGACGAAACAAACGGAGGTTCAATGGTGCTTGAAATTGAAGGCAACCGCCTCGATGCAAAATGGGTGTGTGACGATGGTGTTATCCGCGATCAGTTTACCATCATAAAAGAGGCAAGTAAAGTTCATCACCTTACAGTTAATCTTGGAGACACGTTGAATATGCAGGCATCATGGCTTGGTCAATACACCTGGCCGCATTCAGGTCAAACAGTTTCTACAGTTACAGTGTCACCTTCTTCAAACACCAATTATGTTGTTACAGATCAGTACCCATGTATAACAGATTCATTTTATGTGAATGTAATTGTACCTGCAGTTACTGTTGCCTCTTTGGGAAGTACTTCTTATTGTGCAGGATCTTCCTTAAACCTGAACTACACAACCACAGGAACTTTTTTCAGCGGAAATGTTTTTACACTGCAGCTGAGTGATGCGGCCGGAAGTTTTGCAAGTCCTGTAAATATCGGTTCTGTTACAGCAACATCTTCAGGAACAATATCCGGAACCATTCCCTCAAACACTCCAACAGGAAATTCGTATCAGTTAAGAATAGTAAGTACAGTTCCTGTAATAACAAGTCTTAATGTTGCAGGCACATTTACAGTTACGGGCACTGTTGCATCTGTAACACTTAACAGCAGTGATGCAGACAATATAATTTGTTCAGGAGACAACGTAACGCTTGGAAGCACGGGAACAAATGTAGTTTGGTACGATGATGCCGGACTTACTAATGTGGTGGGAAGCGGCAGCACATTTAATTTTAGTAATACTATTGCAAACACCTACACCTATTATGTAACACAAACTGTAAGCGGTTGTACAAGCGCGCCGGTTTCTGTTTCTATTGGTGTAAATCCATTGCCTGTTTTAACTATATCAGGTCTTGCATCGCAGTATTTTGTTAGTGATGGGCCTGTAACACTTAACGGAACACCTCTGGGCGGAACATTTTCCGGAACAGGAATTATTTTTGGAAACCAGTTTGATCCTGCAACAGCAGGTGCAGGCGGACCTTATACCATTACCTATACTTATACAGATGCAAATGGTTGCACAGGCACAGCGACAACAACTATTACTGTCAACGATCTGCCGGTTGTGGATGCCGGTACTTATCCTGCTGTTTGTATCAATGCGGCAGCTATCACACTTGCAGGCACGCCAGCAGGTGGAATCTTCAGCGGACCCGGAGTTACAGGAACGACATTCGATCCCGCAGCTGCTGGTGCAGGAACTCACACTATTACTTATAGCTATACCGACGGCAATGGTTGTACGGCAACAGCTACCACCACTATCACTGTCAACGATCTCCCGGTTGTGGATGCTGGAACTTACCCGGCAGTTTGTATAAACGCAGCAGCTATCACATTAGCAGGTACACCTGCAGGTGGAACATTCAGTGGACCTGGAGTTACAGGAAACACATTTGATCCGGCAACAGCAGGAGCAGGTACACATACGATTACTTATAGTTATACAGATGCAAATGGTTGCACAGGCACAGCCACAACAACTATTACTGTCAACGATCTGCCTGTTGTAGATGCCGGAACGTATCCAGCTACTTGTATCAATGCAGGAACTATTACATTAGCAGGTACACCTGCAGGTGGCACATTCAGTGGACCTGGCGTTACAGGAACAACATTTGACCCTGCAACAGCAGGAGCAGGCACTCATACTATCTCATATAGTTATACAGATCCGGCAGGATGTACTGCGATAGCCACAACAACTATTACAGTCAATGCTCTTCCAATAGTTGATGCGGGAACTTATGCAGCAGTTTGTATTGATGCGGCTGCAATTACATTAGCAGGCACACCTGCAGGTGGAACATTCAGTGGACCTGGTGTTACAGGAACGACATTTGA
>JACMLS010001104.1 GCA_014379485.1 Bacteroidia bacterium
CGCTTTCGCGTTACAAACAAACAGAAAAAAATTATTGAAGAGCAGAAAATTGTAGTGGATGATGCTTTTGAAAAATTACATGAAAAAAATAAAGAAGTAATGGATAGTATTTATTATGCAAGAAGAATTCAGCGGGCATTAATTACAAATGAAAAATATATTGAGAGGGCATTGAAAATTTTAAATGGCAAACTATAAATGAACCGTAGCACTTTCATATTTGCCTTACTGTTTTTTTTGTCTGGAAATTTTCTTTCGCAGGATAAAATGCTTGACTCTTTAAAACTTGCGCTGAAGAATGCAACTCACGATACAACCCGTTGCAACATTTTATCTGAACTGGCAGAAACTGCGCCCGATGGGGAGTGGGAAAAATACAACGAACAACTGAAACAGCTTGCAGAAAAGAACATTGCCTCTGCTTCAGGCACCGCGCAAAAAAATTTTTATCTCACACACCTTGCCGCAAGTCTCAACAACATTGGTTTTATTAAAGATGCAGCGGGCGATTTTAAAGGGGCGCTTGAATATTATAACAACTGTTTGAAAATACTTGAAAAGATCAATCTTCCCAACGGGCAAGCTGCAGATAAAGCCGGAATTGCAGATGCGTTTTATAACATTGGCGGACTTTATTTAAGCCAGGGTAAACTGGCAGAAGCTACTGAGTATTATTTTAAAAGTTTAAAACTAAAAAAAGAACTGGGCGATGAAAAAGGAACTTCGGGCTTGCTGAATAATATTGCTGTTATTTTTTTAGAGCAGGGCGATATTGCGAAGGCGCTTGATTTTAATAGCCAAAGTCTTCAAATAAAAGAGAAGATCAGAGATGAGGATGGAATTGCATATTCTCTGAATAATATAGGCCTGATCTATGCAAGGCAAGGTGATCTTTCAAAGGCGCTTGAATATTATAACAAAAGTTTAGAGATCAGAAAAAAGACAGGAGATAAAGGTGGCGTTGCAAACTGCCTTTTAAACATTGGCTTTGTTTACAGTAACCGCAGCGATTTTACCAATGCGCAGAATTATTATAGTAAATGCCTGCAAATAAATAAAGAAATGGGCGATAACCATGGTATTGCAGATGCACTTAATAACCTTGGCTACGTTAACGAAAAAAAGGGCAATACTATAAAAGCGATTGAATGTTATTCTGAAAGTTTAACTATCCGCGAAAAAATTGCTGATAATATAGGTGTTGCGGCATCGCTAAATAATTTGGGCGGGGTTTATCTTAATAAAAACAAAATAAGCAAGGCGCTTGAATGTTGTAACAAAGCCTTAAGCCTTAGTACGCAAATGGGCTTTCCGGAACATATACGCAACGCAGCTAATCATTTAGCGGTCATTTATAAAAAACAAAATAATTTTAAGTCTGCTTTAACCATGTTTGAGTTGTACGTAACTATGCGCGATAGCATTTCTAACCAGGAAACCAAAAAAGCCTCTGTAAAAACCCAACTTAAATACGAATACGAAAAAAAATCCGCGGCCGACTCAGTAAAAAACGCAGAGGCCAAAAAAGTAAAAGATGCACAACTGCAAGCGCAAAGTGCAAGTTTAAAACAAGAAAAAACGCAACGCTACGCATTGTATGGTGGCTTGGTTTTAGTTGCAGGGTTTTTAATTTTTGTAATTAATCGTTTTAGAATTACAAACAAGCAAAAGAAAATTATTGAAGAACAAAAAATTGTTGTAGATGACGCTTTTGAAAAGTTGTATGAGAAGAATAAGGAAGTATTAGATTCGATTTATTACGCCAGAAGAATTCAAAGAGCCTTAATAACATCAGAAAAGTACATTGAACGAGTCCTGCTAAAATTAAACAATTGAACGGATAAAAAATATTCAATGAAAAAACCCTTCAACATAATCCTTTTTATAATCCTGAATTTGTTTCAGCAATTTTCTTTTTCAAAAAAAAATGATATTGACTCTCTTAAACTTGCACTTAAAAACGCAACCCATGATACCACACGTTGCAATATTTTAAACTTGCTGACGGAATTAGGAGACGATACTGAATGGCCGGTTTATAATAACCAGCTAAAATCAATTGCCGAAAATGCTTCAATAAATACAAAGCCGCCTTTAAAATACTTTTATTTAAAGCACCTTGCCTCTTCTATAACTAATATTGGCTTTCTGGCAAATGAACAGGGCGAAATTTCTAAGGCCGTTGTAAGCTACGGGAAAGCACAATTGATATTTGATGAGCTTTGCAAAATATACCCGCGTAATTTTGAAATCAAAAAAGGAACTGCCGCCTGCTTGTTGAACAGGGGAAATATTTTCGAAAAAAAAGGTGAGATTAAGACAGCTCTTGAATTCTATCACAAAGCATTAAAAATATTTCAGGAAATAAAAAGCAAAGGAGAAAGTGCAATTGCATTAAATTCAATCGCGTTAATACATCTAGACCAAGGAAATAGTGTTTTAGCTTTACATTACCTTCAAACGTCTTTAAAAATAAGAGAAGAAATTAAAGACAAGCATGGTGAGGCAGTTACTTTAACAAATATTGCCAATTTTTATAACAGCCAGGACGATTTTACAAAGGCTCTTGATTACTTTGAACGTTCTTTAAAAATACAAGAAGAAATTAAAGACAGACAGGGAATAGCAATTTCCTTAAATAATATTGGCAGTTTTCATCAAAAACAAAAACAATTTTTACTAGCCCTTGATTATTATAAAAAATCACTTAAAATCAGAGAAGAAATAAAAGACAAACAAGGAATTGCCTACTCCTTAAACAATATCGGAGTTGCTTACCAGGACCTGGGAAAACTTGATACAGCACTGAAATATTATTTTAGTTCGCTTAAAATCAGAAAAGAAACTACAGACAAAAAAGGAATAACATCTACGTTAATTAATATAGCAGACCTGTTGGTAAGGCAAGGGAAAATTGATAATGCGTGTAAATTTGCCGAAGAGGGAATGCAAAATGCAAAAGAATTGGGGTACCCTGAATACATTAAACGCGCTGCCAACATTTTAAAAAGGATTTATAAAAAACAAAATAAGTCAAAACAGGCTTTTGAAATGTTTGAATTATTCATTCAAATGAGAGATAGCCTTTCCAACCAGGAAACAAAAAAAGCAAGCATAAAAACTCAGCTAAAATACGAATACGAAAAAAAATCTGCGGCAGACTCAGTAAAAAACGCAGAGCAGCAAAAAGTAAAAGACGCACAACTTGCCGCGCAAACCGCATCGCTAAAGCAAGAAAAATTTCAGCGTTATTCTTTAGTCGCTGGTTTGCTGATCGTTTTGGGTGGGTTGGGATTTGTTATCAATCGTTTTCGCATTACAAGCAAACAGAAAAAAATTATTGAGGAACAGAAAATAAAAGTAGATGAAGCTTTTGAAAAATTGCATGAGAAGAATAAGGAAGTGATGGATAGTATTTATTATGCGCGAAGAATTCAGCGGGC
>JACMLS010001105.1 GCA_014379485.1 Bacteroidia bacterium
GGGAATGGAAATTGATAAAGGAATGAATTATTTTGTGTGGGACATGTATTATGCAGATGTTGAAAAAATTGAGGGAATGATCTTATGGAGCGGAATAGGACAAGGACCAAAAGCAGCGCCCGGAAATTATTACGTACAGGTAAGAGCAGACAAAGATAGCGTTGAAAAAGAATTTGAAATAAAAGCAAACCCGGTTTACAACATATCTCAACAGGATTATGATGAGCAATTGAATTTTTTATTAACGGTGAGCGGCTTATACAACGAAGTGCAGAAAAGTATTATTAAGATCCGTGATCTCAGAAAACAGATAGGTGATTTTACAGGCAAGCAGGGAAAAGATTGTCCCAAAGAAATTAAGACGCAGTCAGACAGTATTACCAAACAACTTACGCGCGTTGAAGAAGCTTTGTACCAGACCAAATTAAAAAGCGGACAGGATGTATTGAATTTTCCGATGAAGCTGAACAATAAAATTGCCAATCTTTATGATTACGCAAGCAGCGGAAACAACGCTCCCACAAAACAAGTAAAAGATGCTTTTAATGAACTTTCAATTCTTGCCAATGAACAATTGAATATTCTCAAAAAAATAATTGAAACAGACGTGAGCAAACTGAATGAAATGATCACAGCAAAAGCATTGCCTGTAATTGTTTTAAAGAAGGAGCAATAAAATTAAATCGAAAAATTTTCAAATTTGCTTGCGTTTGATTTTTTTTACTTGTGAAATTCATTTGTACCCGGGCTTGCGAAAGTCAATCCCCCTCGTTCTCTCGTCAAGCAAAAATGCTTGACGAGATCACTTTCCCCCTTTCCAACACTAATCTGCGTACACAAGTCCCTGTGCAATGGACACAGCTTTTCCAGAGAGCGTACGCCGTGCGGGGAGACCCGGCCATTTGGTGTGAACCTTCATCCTTTCACGCCGTGCAGGGGAGAACTTGTGCGATTCGAAAAGATGAAGGTTCACACCAAATGGCTTTGACTTTTTTTGTTACTTTTTTTTGTCAAGTTATATAACAATTGCAACTCTAAATCCGGGAAAGAAAAGTGATTGAGATTCAATAATTTAGAATCACTTTTCTTAAGAGAAAAAAAAGTAAGGGCAGGTAGCCTGTGCGTAATGCAGTAGCTATAGCTTTTCATGATAGAGAAACAGCCAGAGCGCAAAGGCAAATAGCAACAAATTTCAATACAAGCGATGCATAATCATGCAAATTTGTATTGAAACTAAAATAAATGTATACGAAGATTCGCTTTCCAAGTGGGAGTGCGTGCTTTCCTTCAAAAAAAAAACTGCCTCAGAGAAACAGCTTTTTTATTTATGTTAAACCAATCGCGTAGCGATGACCTATCGGTTATTGAAACAATCCCTCTACTTTTTCTTCCTTGGTCGCGTAGCGAATACCTGAAAATTTTATTCGCGCAAGGCAACAGTGTACTCTTTCGATCCGATGCTTACCGTTACAGAATTATCGCAGGCACCAGTTCCAAAATTAATAGTACGGTTTTCTTTTCCGGAAATTGCAAGCGTTACAGTGCCTTGCGTAATGTATTTACAGGCACCGCTGATCATAATCCTGTTTCCGATTGTCATTGAATAAGAAGTACCGCTTGTACTTACGCCTGTTGCATTGCCGCTGATCATAAACACATCATCTGTATAAGAAAGTGTTCCTCTGCCTGCTGTCCATTCCATACTTAATGATCCTGATAGAGTTGCTGTAGAACCATCGGAATACAGTACAGAGCCGCTACTGATGGCGTAAGTCTGTGTAAGATTTCCGCTTCCGTTTATTGTGAGATTGGAAATAGTGAGTGTACCATTTACTTTATTATCGTTCACATAAAAATTGGTGAATGTAACTGTCATTTGACTTGATGGCTGATCGTATGCACCTGTAAACACAACAGTAATAGTTCCTTTACGTGTTTTGCCGTTAAAACAAGTTGTATTGGTTGTGCCGAAATCTACTGTTGCCGTAATAGGATAAGTGCCGGCCGCTCCTGACAAAGAAATAGTGGCGCAGGAATACGGAAAAGTGTAAGAACTGTTGGCTGCGTACTTTCCGGCTTCTACAGCAATGTCTTGCGCGTCTGTATAAACGGTTTCAGTACTTGCGTAATCGCGCGCAGCAGAGGTATCAGTGTCAAGAACAGGTTCGTCGTCTGTTTTTTTCTTGCAGGAAAAAAAGCTGATGCCGATCACTAAAATAAGGGCGAGGAATTTTGTGGTAGATTTCATAGAGTTTAATTTTATTTTTTGTAAAACTAATTCCGCTTAAGCGAACGAAGAACTTTTTTCAACCAACTGCAGGATCAAAAAAAAGCAATTCAACAAACGGAGAAAATTTGTAAACGAAATGAAATTCTGCGGGATTAAATTTTAACTTACTGGCCTGTTGCGAAAATTGCAAAACATAATCTTCTCCACATCGTTCAAAGAATCTACATAGCGCTGCAATTTTTTGAGATTAGAGTTTTTTTCCGCTCTTACGCTTTATGTTTTCTTTTGAGTTTTCAAAACCCTGATCATAAGTTTTCTTGTTTTATTCACGGAAGTCTTGCGGCGGCCGTCTTGAATTACAATTTGTTTTAAAAATTCTTTCGTTGCTCGTAACCGGGTCCATAACGTTTTACCGGGTTTTGCATTACACTTTCATCCGTACAGACCTCATATTTGCGTCCGGTTTTTTTAAACTCGTCCATCATGGCTTGTTCTGTTAATTCAAATGTAATAATTTCTGTTTCGCGGTCTAATGCTTCAATTACTGCTTCAGAAATAATATTGTAAATACTGCCGCCTGAGA
>JACMLS010001106.1 GCA_014379485.1 Bacteroidia bacterium
AAGAGCAAAATAAAAGAATACCAATGAGTCTGATCTTTTTCATTTACCGTTACGCAAGATAAATAATTTTTTTTCAATATATTTTTCGTTGGTGATCAGTGCGCGCTGTATTCTTCTTGCGTAATAAATAGAGTCAAGCATTTCCTGGTTTTTTTCATGCAGTCGCGTGTAAGCATATTCTGTTTCTTTTTTTTGCAGCATGATCAGTTTATTGGCAGCATTTTTTTGACGATAGGCCCTGAAAACAAAAACAAGAAAAGCAGCTATAAGTATCAATACCGCAACCATTGCATACCTCAGGTTTTTTTCGCCTTTCAGTTCGGTCTGTTGTAAGGCAAGCTGAACCTGCTGTTGTTTCTTTTCGTCTGCGTGACTTAAGCTATCGCTGAATTGCTGTTTGCCGAATGAGTATTCCATAGAACGCCTGAGCATTTCTTCTTTGTTACTGCTGCTTTTCAGCGAATCATCAAAACGTTTTGTTTGGCGGTTATAAAAAAGAGCTTTCTTGTAATCTCCTGTGCCTTCATAAATTTTGCAAAGCGCTTCAGAAGCTCTTGCCATGGTATTGATCGAGTTGTTCTCGCCTGCAATTGAAAACGCTGTTTCTGCAAAAGGTATTGCCTGCCTGAATTTTTTTCTGCTGATAAGTACAGATGCTTTGTTCAGGTTGGCGACTTCTTTATACGAAGCAAAAAAAGAAGTTGTAGTAAGTATTTTCATAGCCATGTCTGCATAGTATTCTGCCGAGTCGATCTGATTTTTACGAAGCAATATATCTACATAATTATTTATTGCGGGCATAAAAACATTTCCCTTGTGGTTTTTCAGAATTTTCGAATAAAAATAAGCTGCAGAATCAAAGTTTGCCTGCGAATGCCATGCAGCACCAAGGCCAAACAAGCTGCTGGTTTTTATGCTCAGGTCCTGCTCATCTTTTAACGGATTAAACCTGAGCGATTTTCTGTAAACCGATTTTTCCTCTTCATATTTTCCTATATCGTGATACAGTGAGCCAAGATTGGCATAGATAAGCGCAATGTTAGAAGAATCGTTTATACGTTCTGCCCTTTCAAGTGCTTTGAAATAGGTGTTAACGGCTTCGTTGGTGCGGTTAAGCCGCGAATAGGCCTCTGCAAGATTAGAAAAATTTTCATTGATCACTTTTGCATTGTTGTTTTTAAGCGAAGTAATCAAAGCAGAATCCATATAACGCAGTGTTAAATCATGTCTCTTCATCTGCATCATATTTATTCCCATTTTTTTATACAGGTCCTGCATCATATGCAAATGTTTTCCTCGCTTCGCAATCACAAGTCCTTTTTCACAATAAGAATTACTTACATCATAATATCCATAATTCATATATAAACGCCCAAGCGATTGAAAGGTTCTTCCTTCCCAGTAATCCAGTTTTTTTGAAACTGCCAGTTTATTTGCTTCAAATAAAGAAGTGGCAGCGCCGGCAGAATCATGCGTTTTATAATAGAAAGCCGCTTTATCAATGTAAAGTTTTATGCGGACAGTGTCCTGCTTGGCGTTTGAAATAAGCAGGTTCAAAGAATCTATTACTTTGTTTTGTGCGCTTGTTTTTATTCCGGCAAGTAAGAATAATCCAAGCGATAATTTAAATATAAATTTCATAAAAGTATTTTATAAGGCAAAAAGATGATCATTTCTTTGGGACTGTAAATTAATAGTTTTCTGATTAAGAAAAGATTAAATAATAGAAAAAATAAAAGTATTTCTAATATTGATTCCATAGCTAAACTCTTTGGTTGAATGGTGGAATATTGGAATGTTGGGTGTGGAGTTCGCTGTAGAGAGAGATTTCCCTTCAGTGTTTACGACCCATTATTCCACCATTCCATTATTCCATCAGAAAATGAATCCCGGCTTTTATTTCCCGGCGCAGGTTTTACCGGAATGGTTTATATGTTGTAACAAAGCGAATTGCTTTTAATGTCCAGTAAGCAAATTGAAAACGA
>JACMLS010001107.1 GCA_014379485.1 Bacteroidia bacterium
AGCATAGTTTCTGCTTTGTATTTACGGGCTTTGTATTCAATATCATCTAAACCATCCATCTTCCTGCCATTATTAAGAGTTGTACAATAGGTAAATAAAAAAAAGAACCGAACATTAATTTTCTTGCTGCTTCAATAGAACATTCCTTATAAAGTTTTAGCGCTTGCAAAAAGAAAATTATTCCGCAAACAAAAATTATTCCACCGCTGATCCAACCGGTAAATCTGAAAATAGAGGGCATAATGCTTATAGGAATTAAAAACAAGGCATAAATAAGAATCTGAAAAGCGCTGTTTTTACTACGCCCGCTCCTGGTGGGCAACATAAAAAATCCGGCTCTCTGATAATCGTCGTGGCTAACCCAGGCAATGGCCCAAAAATGCGGAAACTGCCACATGAACTGAACAAAGAAAAGGACCCAGGCAACAAATTTAAGCTCACCAAAACCTTGCGTTGCTGCAACCGCCCCAATCATTGGCGGAAGCGCGCCCGGAAATGCACCCACAAAAACTGCAAAGGGGGTTTTAAGTTTTAGGGGCGTATAAACAAGCGTGTACAAAATAACAGAAAGCAAACCTAATAGAGCCGAAAGCGGATTGGTAAAAAACCAAAGCAATGCAATACCGGCAACTGTACAAAGAAAACAAAAAATGAGGGCTTCTGTATTGTTGAGTCTTGAAGTAGGAAGGGGCCGGTTTTTGGTACGGTTCATTAGTTTATCAAGTTCCTTTTCCATTACCTGGTTAAACCCGTTTGAGGCGCCTGTTATTAAAAAGCCTCCGAGAAAAAGCATTAACACTGCAAGCCAGTTTACCTCTTTTACTACAGCAAAATAACTTAAGATCGCCGAGAAAATTACAAGGGCAGAAAGCTTTAGCTTCATTAACTCAAGCAAAGCAGAAAACTTTGACGATTTTTTTTTCGCAGGACTTAAGGATTGTTCTATGGTTATCTCGGTCTGGGTCTCCAAAAGAAAAGAATACTTGGATTTGGGGCACAAATGTACCAAGTTTTTGGAACAGAAAGGGATTTACAGAAAATAATAAACCACAGACCTTTTGGGACTGTGGTTTAGAAAAATGAATTCTACTTATTTTTTAGAAGCAGATTTTTTAACTGCAGCTTTTCTTGCTTTTCTGCGACGACGCACTCCGTAACTACCTGCTGCAATTTTTCCGCGTTTGCTTCTTTGATCACCTTTTCCCATAAACTAAATTTTATTTGGTGCAAAAATAATAAATAATGTGAATAATGACGAAAAAAATTTCACGATAAATTAATCTGAAAATAACCCTTCCTCAAAAAATCAAGTATTATTTCAATACTTCTATCATAGCCCGGGCTTTTAACATACACTCTTCCCATTCTTTTTCAGGGTCTGAAAGTGCCGTAATTGCGGACCCAACCGCAAATGAAACCCGTTTTTTTTCTGAATCGTAAATGATTGTCCGGATCACCACTGCCAGATCAAAATCGCCGTTAGAGTCTGTTTTCCCCATAACCCCGCTATACATTCCACGGTCAAAATCTTCATATTGGTCAATAAGTTCAATTGCCCTGATTTTAGGTGCCCCGGTCATGGAAGCCGGCGGAAAAGTGGCCTCAATTACCTCACTAAAAGAAATGCCTTCTTTTAACTCACAACTAACAGTAGAAACCATTTGGTGTACCTGTTTAAAAGTATACACACCAAAAAGTTCGTTGGTTTTAACGGTGCCTTTTTTTGCAATGCGCGAAAGATCATTGCGCGCCACATCTACAGCCATTACATTTTCAGTTTGCTCTTTAAGGGAATGGCCCAGTTCATTTTTTATCCTCTTATCTTCTTCTTCATCATTTCCGCGTTTAGCGGTTCCTTTCATGGGTTGGGTAAAAAGGGTGCTGCCTTTTTTTTGAAGAAAGCGCTCGGGCGAAGAACAGATCACATAAACAGAACCAAATCTTGCCAGCATTGCATGGGGCGCTTCTGAAAGAGCTGTTAGTTTTTCAAATATTTTTGCGGGATTGATAGCAGCGTTTTCTGCCACAAATTCAATACAAAAATTTATTTCATAAATATCGCCCCGGTAAATGTGTTCTTTTAGCTTTTCAATTTTTTTGAGGTATTTTTCTTTGGAAGGAAAAATAAAATTTGCAGGCGCTTGTTCCTTACCATTGAATTTTTCCAGTAAATCTTTGAAAGAAATGTTTTTTTCTGTTATTGTTTCGCAAAAAAATATTCCCGCCTTCTTCCTTTCATCCGCAGATTTTTTTTTCTCTCCGCTTTTTTTTTGAACTGAAATTTCAGAATAAGAAACAAAGCCAAAGCCGGATTTTCTTTCTGAAATTTCCTGAATCGATTCAGTTCCGGCAAAAACTTTCAGGCAATTTTTATTGGCATTTTCCTTATCGACACTAACAATCCATCTGTCGAATTCTTCAAAACTCATTGTTAACTTTTAATTGCAAATGTGCGACATTTTATTAACTTTATAGGTCTTGTTTATGATTGAATAAAATCAAAAAAAACGTTCCAAAATGAAAAAATATTTCCTTCCCAAAAGTAATACGTTACTTTATCTTTCATTTTTTTCTGTTTTAAGCTTTTCAATAAAAGCACAGAATGTTGGTATTAATGCTACAGGAGCCACACCCAACTCTTCGGCTATGCTTGATTTGAATACAGGCAACACTTTTACAAGTCCTAATGGCAAAGGCCTTATGATTCCAAACGTAAGTTTAACCACTACAACAGATAATACTACGGTGCCGGTAGCAGCAGCTCAAAACAGTATTTTGGTTTATAATACCAACGCTGCAATAACAGGCACCGGTTCTGCCGGAACAGGTTATTACTATTGGAACAACAGCGCGGCCCGTTGGGTAAACCTTATAGATAATATGGCCCCTGGGTCTCCATGGATGTTGTTGGGAAACACAAGCATTTCTACTCCTGCAGTGCCAGGAACATACGGAACCTCTACTTTTGGAGTTGCTGAAAATTTTTTAGGAACTACAGATGCAAATGACGTTGTGTTTGGCACTAATAATATTGAGCGGATGCGTATTATGCAAACCACCGGTTTTGTTGGAATAGGAACTGCTGCCCCGGCATCGCGTTTACATGTTAGAAACCTTTCAGCCAACGGAGCGGCAGTGCAGGGTTCAATGACAAATGTTACTGGTTATTTGGGATATACGAACAATATTGCTCTTGGTGCCTTTGGAACAGTTCCCGGAGCCAGCGTTTTTTCTGCTGACCCTACTTCTAACGGCTATCCATCTTTGGTTGTAATGTCAACCGGAACTGCAAATTACGCCGCCACTATTTCTTATTCTGATATCTGGATCGGTGGGTATTTTGGAGTTGATAACGCGCAAGCTGGTTTTAGTCCCTCAGCTATTTATGGTCAGGTAAATCATACCGTTGCCGCTTCTGGAGTGGTGTTAAGGCCTGCGGTTCAGGGATATCACAATAATACCTCAGCAGGAAATCCGGCTTATTCTAACGGAATGCTTGCAGTTGCAATTGGTAATGCGCAAGATTGCTTTGGGGTTTGGGGATATGCCCAAACATCAAGCGGAACCAGAGCAGGTGGATACTTTGAAGCTTATAATAACACCCCGACACTACAAGCTTATGCTTATGTTGGTTCTTCGGTAGGTGGTACCAACAGAAAAATTTTGGGGACGAACTCAGTATCAGAAATTGTACCTACAAAAAATCATGGCCGAATTATATTAACCTGTCCTGAATCTCCTGAATATTGGTATCAGGATTATGGCACAGTAAAACTTGTAAACGGAAAAGCACATGTAGATTTGGAGTCTACTATTCTTGAAATTTGTGTAATTGACCAAAATAATCCTATTAAAGTATTTACTACGGTAGATGATGAGAATTGCAAAGGGCTTGCCATTAAAAAAGGATTAACTGGTTTCGATATTGTGGAGATGGGAGGGGGTATCTCTAACTGTACTGTTGACTATCAAATAATTTTGCGTCCTAAAACCGGTTATGGAGAAGGAAGATTTCCGCAAGCCCCCGGACCAGCATGGTTAAAACCTGAGTTTGAGCCGCAAAGTGCAAAAGCAAAAAATCAGACTTTGGGAAGGGACATTTTCTATTGGCCGGCTGATTGGACAGTTTATGGTTATGACGTTGAAAAAGTTATACCAATTGGAATGGTTGTACCTGCGGGCCCTCATGCCGGAAAAATTAAAATTGCAGATGGAGTTTTTGCAGATAAGATGCCAACTTCAAAACCACAGCCCTAAATGAATGCTTTTTGCATTTGAGAATGGAAATTATTTACTGACAATAAATTATTTCCTTAGAGTAATCTAAAAAAACACATTAACTTGCGGATTGAATTTCAAATTGAAATTTTGTTCTTTTAAAAAAATAGTTCGCCCCTCCCCTACATGAAAAAAAATCACCTCCTTAGAAAAATTTTTGTACTCTCTTCGTTTTCTCCGCTTTTTTTCAGCGCACAGAATGTTGGTATAAACGCAACCGGTGCAACTCCCAATGCAAGTGCAATGCTTGATGTTGTTTCTACCTCAAAAGGTATGTTAATTCCAAGAGTAGCTTTAACAAGTAATGCAGACGCAGCTACAATAACCAGTGGAAATATTACAAGCTTGCTGGTTTATAATACCACCGCGGCAAGTGCCGGAAGTACAGCCGTGTTTCCCGGTTATTATTATTGGAACGGAGTTAAATGGGTTGCATTAGGCGGAGCCGGAGGATTGGATTGGGCACTCTTAGGAAATGCGGGTACAACGGCTTCCTCTGCTGCTATTGGTACGGCAGTTAATAATAATTTTTTAGGTACAACAGATAATACATCTTTGGTATTTGCAACCAACAACCTGGAAAGAATGAGAATTCTTAATAGTGGTAATGTTGGAATCAGCCAGGTGAGCCCGGGCGCGAAACTTAGTTTTAATGATCTTAACGACGGAACAAATGGTGCTGATGGAATTACCTGGTACAGTCCGTCTCCGCTTACTTACGGAATTTACAGAACGGCAGGTGCCTGGTCAGCGCCTAATTATCAGCAATTAAAACTTTCGTGGGATGTTGGTGTTATTATTGACGGTGGTAGTGCTTACGGATTAAGCGGAACCTTGCTTCAACCCACTGCCGGTAACGTTGCTGTTGGACAAAATTTAAAAGGCGCTTATAATTTAGAGGTGAACGGAACTTTCGGATTCGGAAACGGAACCGCCGGCACATACAGATCAAGAACAGAGACGAGAGATAATGCAGGTTTACAGGGAAACGCCGGTGCTCAAAGCGGTTTTTACGAAACTTCAAACCCATCAAATTATCCGGCAGGCGCAACAAGCTGGTGGCATCTAATTGATGTGCGCCACAGCAACAGCGGTAACAATTACGCTTTACAGATCTCCGGAAGTTTTTTTGACCAGGATCTTTACTACAGAAAAACAAATAGCAATGGAGCACAGGCATGGACAAGATTTTTAACCTCTGCCAATCTTACCTGCGCTACTGTAAATTTTGTTCCGAAAATGACCACCACAACTAATATGGGTTGCAGCCAGATCTATGATGATGGAACCAATGTTGGAATTGGTACTACCAGCCCTCAAACAAAACTTACTGTTTTAGGTGATGGGGTTGGGGTTGCAAATATAGGTGGTGGTTTTTGCGGAGGAAATTATACAGGCATTAGCTTAAATGGTTTGGTTGGAGGTTGTGGTACTTATAATATTTTAAGTTCTCCCACAGATCAGAATTTATACCTGAACCGTACAGCAGGAAACACTATGCGTTTCAGAGAGAACAATGCAGATCAGATGACAATTATATCAGGCGGTTATGTTGGTATTAATACCACCACGCCCACCTCAAGGCTGCATGTTGTTTCTGATGGCGACAACATTCCTGTTATTTACGGAATCAATACCAATACTACAGCCGGAACCACTTCTTATGGTATAAGGGGAGAGTGTAATGCCACTGGTCTTGGATCTGCAGGAGTAAGTGGGGTTTCTACAAACTCAGGGCAAAATGAAATTGGAGTTGCCGGTGATTATGCTTTGTGGGGCGCTTCAGTATTTGGACTTGCCTGGGCTTCTGCTTATACTGATATGCCAGCTACAAGAGATTTCGGGGTTTTTGCAACTTGTAATTTTAATACAGGTACAGGTGTTTATGCACGCGATATGAATAATGCCGCGGGCTCTTACGCGTTTTACGGAACGGGTAAATTTGCTGTAACTGGTGCAAAAGCGGCATCTGTTCCTACAACAAAAGGTAATCAATTGCTCTATTGCCAGGAAAGCCCTGAAATGTGGTTCGAAGATATTGGCAGCTCAAAACTTGTAAACGGGCAGGTAGAAATAACTTTAGATGAATTGTATTTAGAAACAGTATTTATAGATGCAAGTCACCCGATGCAGGTTTTTTTGCAGGAAAACGGAGAAAGTAATGGCTTAATTGTAATTAAAGAGAACGGTAAATTTCTTGTAAAAGAAAAAAATGGCGGCACTTCAAATATTGAATTTTCATACAGGGTTTTAGCAAAACGTCGCTTTTACCAGGATCACAGGTTTGGTGTTGACTCCAATCAGCCTTTTGAAGATAATTTAAAAAACGCCAAAGATGTTGAGCCTTTAACAAGAGATCCTCAGGTTATGAAAGCGTTTGTTGAAGCGGCAACACGACAAAAAGAAGCTGAGTACGCGGCTAAAAAAGCAGCAGAAAACCTTAAAAAAACAACAC
>JACMLS010001108.1 GCA_014379485.1 Bacteroidia bacterium
CCAACGGTGCGCTGCTGATCTTAAACAAATGTTGCCAGTGTTTTCTTCCACAACCAATGGGAATTGTGTTTTTGTATTTTCTTGGATTTTTTATTTTAATGCTCTGCCTCAAAATAGATCCCTGGCTTGGAATTGTGGGGTCTATAGCTTTCGGATTTTCTTCCTACCTCTTTGTCATACTTCAGGCCGGTCACAACACTCAGGCGGTAGCAGTTGGTTATGCCCCGGCTTTGCTTGGAGGTGTAATACTGCTCTTCCGGCAAAAATGGCTGGCGGGCTTTCTGGTCACCACTCTTTTTATGGGATTGGAATTATACGCTAATCACCCCCAAATTACTTACTATTTATTTTTGCTGATAGGGCTTTACCTGATCGGAGAATTTATTGGTTTCCTTATAGAAAAAAAGTTCAAAGATTTTTTAAAAGCAGTTGCACTTCTTATTGTGGCCCTAACAATTGGTACACTTCCTAATATCGGAAATTTATGGACTACGGCAGAATACGGAAAATACACTACACGCGGACCATCTGAACTAACTATACAAGCTGATGGGAAAAAGAATGTTGAAACCGCTGCTTTAAAATTAGATTATATTACTGATTACAGTTATGGTGTAGGCGAAAGTTTTTCTCTTCTTATCTCAAACTTTAAAGGTGGCCCACCCTCTGAAAGAATTAGCAGCCAGCCAAAACTGATGGATGGTGTTGACGATCAATACAGGGAAGACGTAGAACGAAGCGGATTTTATTTTGCAGACACCACTCCGGTTTATGCAGGTTGTCTTATTGTTTTGCTCAGTATCGCAGGTATGTTCATTATTAAAAACCGCATCAAGTGGCCACTCCTGGTGACTTCGCTTTTTGCACTTACGCTTGCATGGGGAAGAAATTTTCAAACCCTCACAGATTTTTTCTTTACTTATTTTCCGGCCTACAATAAATTCAGGGGAGTGAGCATGCTCATGATCGTGGTAGAAATGGTTTTACCTATACTGGCCATTCTTACCTTAAATCAATTAATAGAAGAGCACGGCGAAAACCTGAAAGAAAAAATAAAGAACAGATTGTATTTGCGTAAGCTGGCATTGCTCATTACATCCGGAGTAATTGTTTTGTTTTTACTTATCAATCTTATGGCGCCAAGAGCCTTTAATACTTTTCATTCTGAAGATGAAGATACAGAAGTATATATACAACGCGCCAAACCACAAATTCTTCAGAAATTCAGACAAGAAAATCCTACTGCTTCTTTAGAAGAGGCCAACAATGCTGTAAACAGCCAAATGTCGCAATACAGGCAAGGTTATTCAAAATACCTGCAAGAACTTGAAAAACCCCGTATTGCTTACGTAAAAAAAGATGTACTCAGAACACTCATGATCGTTTTACTTGGAGGTGGATTGGTACTGGCCTTTGTTTATACAAGAATGAATAAAATAATTCTGATTGCCGGTGTTGGTTTACTTGTGCTTATTGATTTGTGGACAGTAAATGTGAGGCATTTTAATAAAGACAGTTATACTGAAAAGCGGCCGCAGGAAGAAGAGTTCCAGATGTCTCGCGCAGACGCTGCAATTTTAAACGACACGGTTGCAAAAGATTTTCGTGTTTTAGGATACCAGTACCAGAATCCTTTTAACGATGGTGCTTTTTCTTATTACCATAAATCTATTGGTGGCTACCACGGAGCTAAACTTAAAAAATACCAGGAGCTTATAGAATTTCATTTAAGGAGAGAAGCAGATTTTTCTGCACAGATCGCAGATGCGGGTATGCCAGATTCTATTGCGACTATGTACATGAATAAACAAACACCTGTGCTGAATATGCTTAATATGCGTTACGTTCTTACAAGCCGTAATTTTGATGAAAGCAATCCTAAATTTGATCCCAATCCGTTTATGAACAAAGCCGCAAACGGTAATGCCTGGTTTGTAAGTAAGATAAGGTGGGCGCCCAATGCAGATTCTGAAATTGTGTGGACCGGGAACATTGATACAAAAACAACCGCCGTTATCAATGAAAAATTTAAAGAGCAGCTAAAAGGCAGCGAAGGGATTGCCGCAACCTGGGCTAATGTAAAGTTAACCGACTACAAACCAAATCACCTTCAATACTCATATGAAAGCAAGTCTAAGCAACTCATTGTGTTTTCAGAAGTATATTATCCGGCGGGTTGGAATGCTTATGTTGACGGTGTACTTACGCCGCATGTTGCTGCAAATTATGTGTTGCGTGCAATGATGGTTCCGGAAGGAAATCACAAAATAGAGTTTAAGTTTGAACCAAAAAGTTTTTTAACCGGAGAAAAAATTTCTTTTGCAGGTGTAATTATCTATTACATTGTTTTAATTGGTGGCCTGGCTTACCTCATCTTTAAAGCTGTAAAAACAAAAAAATGAGTCGTGTTTATATTATAGCAGAAGCAGGTGTAAACCACAACGGCAGTCTTGAAATGGCCTTGCAATTGGCAAATAAAGCAAAAGAAATTGGAGCAGACTGTGTAAAATACCAGACGTTTAAAGCAGAACAAATTGTTACCAGCGCCTCGCCCAAAGCGCAATACCAGTTAAAGGTTACAGACTCTCAAGAAAGTCAGTTTGATATGCTTAAAAAATTAGAACTTCAAAAAGAAGATTTCGCAAAAATAAAAAACCATTGCGAAAAAATAGGAATTGAATTTATGTCTACCCCCTACAACCCGGAGGATGCAGATCTGCTGAATAGTTTGGGTGTACGTGCATTTAAAATTGCAAGCGGGCAAATGGTAGAAACGCCTTTTTTAAAATATGTTGCAGCGTTTGGAAAACAAATGATAGTGAGCAGCGGCATGTGCACTATGCAGGAAGTTAAAGAAGGTATTGAAGCCATCAGGAGTACCGGCAACAATGATATTTTTTTGCTTCAGTGCAATACAGATTATCCTTCTAAAATCGAAGATACCAATCTTACTGCAATGCTGACAATGCGAAATGAATTGAATGTGCGTATAGGTTATTCAGACCACGTACCCAATAATTACGCTTGTTTTGCCGCCGTAGCTTTGGGTGCCGAAGTAATAGAAAAACATTTTACGCTCGATAAAAAATTACCCGGGCCAGATCATTCAAGCTCATTAGAACCATCAGAATTTAAAGAACTGATAGATGGAATACGCAACATAGAAAAAGCAATGGGCACAGGAATTAAAACACCTTCTGAATCTGAAAAGAAAAACACTTTCGGAATGCGCAGAAGCTTAGTTGCAAGAACTGACCTTAAAAAAGGAACTGTTATTGAAGAAAAACATTTAGGCTATAAACGCCCTGCTTCTGGTATTGCTCCTAAAAATATTCATTTGGTGATTGGGAAAGAACTTACGAAAGACGTTCTGAAAGATGAAGCGTTTCAGTTAGATCTGCTGAAATAGTTTTAGTTAATAGTTAAACCTCCCTTATACTTATACTGAATTCTTATACTAAAACTCCCTTACAGCAAAGCAAAATTTTAAAAGCATTAGTTAAACCAATTTCATTATTAATTTGAAAACACCTTTTTTCAGAACATCTCTATTCTCTATTTTCCTGTTTCTCATTTTGTTTTTTTTTAGCTGCAATCCTTTCAAAAAAACAAAAGCAGATTTTAAAAAATGGGATGGTCTTTATCGTTACGAAGGTTTTACATTTGCCGATCCTTACGAATACGACGGGCTTGTTTATTATCATTTTTATGATTTAGATAGCAGTGGTAATTTCAGGTATTCAACCACTCATACGTCAAGAGAGTTGCTCCTATCAGACATAGAGGATAGCTGTGCAAATTCGGGAAACTTTGAAATTCTAAACGATTCAACAATTGATCTTCACCATTTTCGCCGCTTTCGGTCAGAAATCAGGATTCAGGAGGTTAAAAGTGCTGATGAGTTTAGTGATGTGTGGATAATGGCAGTTGCGTTTGAAAATCCGCGCAAATTATTAAGAGTAGAAAAGCTTAAAGCTGAAGTTGAAACGCGCACGCAAGAACAGCCAGAAAAATTCAGCTCTAAAGAAAAAAGCAGCAGCAACGGCTATTTTCATTTTCAATGCCCAAAAAAAAATGATGTTGATCGTGTTACACTAACGGGTAATGGGTATTGCCAAGCGTACAATTTTTATCAGAAATATAAAACAGGATCTGATTACAAGATCTGTGTTTTACTCGCCAAAGATCCCGACACATATCCCGATTACAAAGGCCCGTATTTTGAGAGGACAGCCCTTTTAATAAAACGAAAAAACAATTTGATAAACGGCGACGAAGTTTACACCAAAATGAATCGCGATAGTTTATGGTTCTATTCAAACCACCCTTTTAACGAGGAAGTACCTTAAAGATTCTGTTTCAGTTTACCATCAGATATATTAGTAAATTTGTAATTGCTTATCAATTGAGAGTAAAATGAACCTAATAAGAATCTCACCTAAAGACACAAACCTTCTGAAAGATTTTTTGGAAAACGCCGGAACTTCTTTGGAGCGCTTTCGCTATTTCGCTTCACGGAAATTTGATGTACTGCAATATCACCTCGTAACTTATATACTGGAAGAAAACGGAAAAGCGCTTGCTTACGGACATTTGGACAAAGAAAAAGATACGGTTTGGCTGGGAACTTGTGTAATTGAAAGTGAAACAGGTAAAGGTCTTGGAAAAAAAATAATGAATGCGCTGATTGAGTTTGCGCGCAAAAATAAAATTGAAAAAGTAAAACTTTCGGTTGATAATGTAAACGAAGCGGCACAAAAATTATATATTCAATCAGGTTTCAAAAAAACATCGCAACTTGAAAAATTCAGTTTTTACGAGTGGGGTTTAATTGAGAACATGGAAATTTTTGTGAGCACGCTTGCCCTGATGGGAAAAAGCGCCGAAGAAATTATTTCTATCGCAAAAGAAAATAATTTTTCAATTGAGTTCAGCAGCGGTATGCCTTACCGTGAGGACATGGAAAAAGTTTTTTTGGAAGCGCCCGTAAAAAAATATGCGCACAACTATTTTCCCGCACCGCAAAAGCCGTTTGTACTGAACCTGGCAAGTAAAGACGATGAAACGCGTAAACGTTCCATACAACATTGCATTAACGGAATGGAACTGAGCGCAAAAGTAAACGCAAAATTTTTTTCTGCCCACGCAGGTTTTTGTATTGATCCCAAACCCGAAGAGCTGGGCGAAAAACTATCTCGCGAAACAAATATTGACAGAGATTTTCATTGGAAATTATTCATCGCTTCAATAAAAGAAGTATTGGCAAAAACAAAACACCTGCCTCTGAAATTTCTTATTGAAAACAATGTAATCGCCAAAATGAATGTGTATGAAGATGGTTTTAATCCGCTCTTTTGCGCAGATCCGGATGAAATGCTGAAACTGATTGAAGAAATAAACGACACACGCCTTGGAATTTTGCTTGACACCGCTCACTTAAAAGTTTCTGCAAAAACATTGAACTTTACTAAACACAATGCAGTAGAAAAAATAAAAGATGTGGTAGCTTGCATTCACCACAGCGATAATGAAGCAGAATTTGACAATAATCTTATTCTTACAAAAGATTACTGGTTCCTGGAGCACATGGATAATTTTTACGGAATTCCGCATGTAATTGAAGTAAAAAAGATCTCTGTTAAGAGTATTAAAGAGCATATTTCTCTTTTAAAAAGCAATTAATCAACCTTCAAGAGCTTAAGCCCTGTTTCTAAGCACATTAGCCGGAATAATTATTAACAGCTTGTTAAAATAAATTGATATTTTTGGCGTTTTTCAGGATTGGTGAAGCTAAGCGTAATCATAGTCAATTATAACGTAAAACACTTTATAGAGCAATGTCTTTATTCCGTTTACAATGCGGGTAAAAATATTGATTTTGAAGTGATACTTGCCGACAACAATTCTGTTGATGGTTCTGTTGCGCTCATTAAAGAAAAATTTCCGCAC
>JACMLS010001109.1 GCA_014379485.1 Bacteroidia bacterium
CAATGATCACAGAAATAAAAGATAAGCTTGAAACTGAAAAATTAAATTTGTGCCTGAGTGGTTTTGGTGTTGGTTTTTCATGGGGCTCCTGTTTAATTACTACTGAAAAAATAATTTGTTTACCTTTAATTGAGTTATTGTAATTGGGTAATTGGTGGTAATTAATTGTGACTTTATTTATTTTTGTTTATACATAAGGGAGTTTCAGTATAAGGAGTAAGTATAGAGTATAAGGACCTAACAACAATTAACTGATAACAAATAACTGACAACTTGCTTAATGATCTCTCTTAAGAATAAAACCATTTTAATAACCGGCGCTTCTTCAGGAATTGGAAGGGCGGTGGCTGTTTTGTTTGCTGAGTTGGGTGCAAAAATTATTCTGAGTGCAAGAAGTGGCGAGAATCTGGCAGAAACTTCTTCGCTTTGCAAAGGTGGTGGTAGTATTGTGACGGCTGATCTTACAAACGAAGAGGGAATTAAAAACCTTGCTACTTCATGCCCTGCAATTGATGGCTGGGTGCATTGTACCGGAAAAGTACTTCCGGTTCCCGCCAAATTTATACAGGAAAAACATTTGGAAGATATTTTAAATGTAAATTTTAAAAGCGCGGTAAAATTGTGTTCGGGCTTGCTCACACAAAAAAAACTGAAAGAAAAAAGCTCAATTGTTTTTATTTCTTCTGTTTCTACTTTGCACAGTTATTTTGGCGGGGGGCCATACATTGCATCTAAGGCAGCGCTTGAGGGCTATGCAAAAACACTGGCTCTTGAACTTGCTCCTAAAAAAATACGTGTAAATGTTTTGCAACCTGCGCTTGTAAAAACGCATATTTACGAAAGCACAGTTGCTGCGGCAATGAGTGCTGAAGAAATGAAAAACCACGAAAAAAGATATCCGCTTGGTATTGGAACACCGCTTGATGTGGCCGAAGCCTGCGCGTATTTTGTAAGTGACGCATCAAAATGGATAACAGGAAGTTTTTTAAAAATGGATGGAGGATTAACTTTAGGGATTTCTTAAAAAGGGAACGCGGATGACACGGATTGAGCGGATTTTTGCTGATAAATTTTTGATCCGTGGTCATCAGCCAAATCCGCGTCATCTGCGTTCCAAATTAATAAAGTATGAGTGAAGAAGTAAATGTTTCTCCGGAGATTTCAATTGTAATTCCGGTTTTTAATTCGGCTAATTGCCTTGAAGATCTTGTAAGAGAGATTTCTTCTATTCTTAATTTCTCAAATAAAAATTTCGAAATTATTTTGGTTGATGATGGGAGTAAAGATAAAAGCTGGGAAATAATTAAGAAGGTAAAAGGATACAATAAAAACGTGAAAGGTTTTTTATTGGGAAGAAATTTTGGTCAGCACAAAGCAACGCTGTGTGGTATTGCACACGCAACCGGAAAGTGGGTGGTAACTATGGATGATGATTTTGAGCACCCGCCCGTTTTAATTCTTCATCTTATTGAAAAAGCAGAAAAAGCCAAAGCAGATCTTTTATATGGAATTCCTGCAAAAGGTAAAAAAAGTTTTACACGCAATCTCATTTCCGGTTTTTTTAAGTTCGCTTCTAAAATGGAAAATGCAGATGCGGGCAAAGGAAGCAGTTTAAGAGTCATCAGTCAGAATGTTGCTGCAAATCTTCATAATCACCACAGCCATTTGTTTTTTTTAGATGAGATCTTATTGTGGTATACAGATAATATTGTAACAGAAAAAGTAGATTTCGGCGAGCATAAAAAAGATCTTTCAGGTTACAATTACCCTAAATTACTTTCTCTATCAAAAAACCTGTACATGATCAGTACAACCATGCCGCTTAAACTCATGAAGTTTACGGGGTTTACGGTTTCTGCTTTTAGTTTTTTAATGGGACTTTACTATTTGTTTCATAAAATATTTTTTGCAACAACAAAAGGGTATACTTCACTGATCCTGAGTATTCTTTTCAGCGCGGGTTTAATTCTTTTGTGTTTGGGCATTATTGGAGAATATTTGGGCAACCTGCTCATTATGCAAAATAAAAAACCCGGTTACAGCATACGCGAAAAAATATGATCGTTGAACAATACGGTGTACGCTATTTGCGCATTCAGGAAAAAGATCTTGAACTGATCCGCTACTGGAGAAATCAACCTTATATCCGTAGTACTATGCAGTTTCGTGAGTATATTACTCCGGAAATGCAAAAGAACTGGTTTGACCGTATCAATAATAAATATAATTATTATTTTATTATTGAGCACGAAGGAAAACAGATCGGTCTGATAAATTGTAAAGACACAGAACCTGAAACAAGAATTGCTGAAGGCGGAATTTTTATCTGGGAACAAATTTACTGGGGCAGCCCGGTTCCTGTTTTTGCAGCGCTTACTATGCTCGAAGCGGTGTTCGAAATTTTTAAATCAGGAGACTGTTCTGTTGCCACTATTCTGAAAGAAAACACACGCGCCCTCAATTTCAATAAAATTCTGGGCTACGAAATTACTGGTGAGAATGAAGCCGGAGACTGTTACAAACTTACTCTAACAAAAGAAAAATACCTCTCACATCTTCCAAAAATAAAAAAAGCCGCGGCAATTTTTTCTAAGGGACAATCTGAAATGAAAATTTTTGCTGAGGCGGGCCCATTGCTGGCCGATGAGATTAATGAGTTTCTTGTAAGGGGGACTAGGGGCGAAGGAAAGTGACGAGGGACAAGGGAAAAG
>JACMLS010001110.1 GCA_014379485.1 Bacteroidia bacterium
AAAATTTTATTTATGGATATGGCTTTGCGCATGAATGAGCTGATTAACGTAAAAAATCCCACACCAATAAAAACTGCCTGATCTTTTTTGCAGGGAATTTTTTTACCAATTAGATTTTACTTCAATGGCTTGCGAATGAACAGGGGGATTGAAGGTAAGAAGCAAGGTTGTTAAGTTAATTTTTCAAGTAAAATTACGGTCGTGGATTTTACAAGAAACTAAACCCGGTATAAAGAAAAACAACAAAAATCAATGTTTCTTGCTGTAAAGGCGCGGGCAATCCTTACATTTAGATTTGCAGGAAACCGAAGTCGTCAGCAATAAAACTACAGAGAGCAGGAGAGAATATTTCAGGAGCGATCTCATTTAAAAATCAATGTTTCTTCTTGCCAACATTAGGGCAATCAGGACAGGTGGATTTGCAGGAAACCGAGGTAGTTAGAAATAAAACGGCAAAGATCAACAGAGAATATTTTAAGAATGATCTCATCAGAAATCAATGGTGTTTCTTTTTACTAAAACTGGGACAAGTGTCGCAATGATTTTTTCCGCGGAATAACCTGCATGAAGAAGAGGAAGTGGCAATTCCGACAAAAAGAAAAGCTACTACAAAATATTTTAGTATTGTTTTCACACCTTAAAATTAAGGTTTTTACTCATTAAATGCAAACCGGGCAGGTTAAGAAATCCAAAAAAAGAGCGTAATTTCGCCTTGAATAAAAAAATGGAAAAACTCGGCTTAATTTCTCATTTAGGAAGGTACGCAATGTTGCTGAACAGAACTTTCAGTAAGCCTGAAAAACTTTCTGTTTATATGAGGCAGATCTTTCGCGAGATCGATAGCCTTGGAATTGGTTCTTTGGGACTGATTGCCATTATTTCTATTTTTATGGGGGGTGTAATTACCATTCAGTCAGCCTACAATTTTACAAGCCCTTTTATTCCGTTATACGCAGTTGGTTTGGGCACAAGAGAATCTATAATTCTTGAGTTTTCTCCTACCATTGTTTCGCTCATCATGGCCGGAAAGGTTGGAAGTAATATTGCATCTGAAATTGGCACCATGCGTATTTCTGAACAAATTGATGCGCTTGAAATAATGGGAGTAAATTCTGCCGCATACCTGATCATGCCAAAAATTATAGGGTCGGTTTTTATTTTTCCGTTTTTAATTATCATTTCTATGTTTCTTGGAATTTTAGGCGGGTACGTAATGGGCGTTGCAACGGGCGCCTGCTCATCTTACGAATATATTTTTGGCATTCAGTCATTTTTTGTTCCCTTTAACATAGCATATGCGCTTACCAAAACTGTTATCTTCGCCTTCATCATTACTTCCGTTTCTTCTTACCACGGTTATTACACACACGGTGGCGCACTTGAAGTTGGAAAAGCAAGTACAAAATCTGTAGTGTATAACAGTATAATTATTCTGATCACAAATCTTGTGGTTACAAAATTAATGCTGGTACATTAAAAAAAATCAGGGGTTTGATAGAAATAAAAAACATAAACAAAACTTTTGGCGACCGGCAGATCATTTTTGATGTTTCTTTTACATTTCTGCCCGGCAAATGCAATTTGGTTATAGGAGAAAGCGGCTCCGGAAAAACCACGATCATGAAAATGATGGTGGGCCTTGTTACACCTGAAACCGGCGAAATTTTATACGACGGCGCAGATTTTTTGAGCATGACACTGCGCGAAAAACAAGAGCTCAGAAAAAGTATTGGCATGCTTTTTCAGGGAGGCGCTTTGTTTGATTCGCAGACACTGGAAGAAAACGTAATTTTTCCACTAGATATGTTTACAGATATGTCGAAGGAAGAAAAATTAGAACGCGCCAACTTTTGTTTAAAGCGTGTAAACCTCGAAAACAAAAACAAATTATTTCCCTCTGAACTCAGTGGTGGTATGAAAAAACGGGCCGCGCTTGCACGTTCTCTTTCCATTAACCCAAAATATTTGTTTTGCGATGAACCTAATTCAGGTTTAGATCCACGCACTTCTATTGTAATTGACGAACTCATTAAAGAGGTAACCGAAGAATTCAACATTACCACCATGGTTGTAACGCACGATATGAATTCTGTTATTGGAATTGGTCACAACATTTTATACCTCTACAAAGGAAAAAAATGGTGGGAAGGTACCAATAAGCAGGTACTGAGAACCGACAACAAAGAGTTGCTTGATTTTGTTTATGCAAGCGAATTTCTGCGGGAACTCCGTCCAAAATAAAATAAAAAAATCTTCCTCCCCCCTTCATGAAAAAGTTTTTTGTAATTGTTTTTTTTATTTCCGGCATTTTAAATGCGCAGGAAGAATATGACACCACGTATAAACAAGGTTTGCGTTTTGTGCATCTGGAAGCAAGTGTTTTTACTGCCGACCTGAATCGTGGAATCATACGCATGGGTCCAGAAGCAAAATTCGATTTTACTTACCAGGATAAAGCAAGTTTCTTTTTTCATTTCAGAAATGCCGCCTGGTACGATCCGGCCTTTTCTAAATACTCAAACAAACAAACTATTTTTAATCTTGCCTATTCTCCTTCGCAAAAAAAATATCTGAACCTTGAAGCGGGCCTTGCATGGATTGTGTACAAGAAAAATTTTCAAGGCTCTGTGCGTTTCGGACTAAGTAACACCACTTATCTTTTGCCTTTGTATTACGATGGAATGGGAAAAAATTATTGCGCACCCTATTCAATAAAAAAAGGAATCAACAATGCTTTAAGTGATACTTTGTGGACGAATAATCTGACAGAGCTACCCGGCTTTAATTCTGCGGCGGGTGTTTACGGAGTTTCTGCCACTGTAAAAAGTACTGATGTTTTTTTAGGATGGCAGATAAGAACGGGATATGATATTACCGACAAATGGTTTGCCGAAGGAGACCCGAAGTTTTCCGAATACTATTTTGATATTATTTACAACCTGAGCACAAAAGCAGAAGACCTTGTTTTCGGACAAACACATTTTGAACCGCAATTTGTAAAACTCAATAAATTTGGCGCACGGCTTGGTTTTTCTAAACAATATAATTTACTTTTCGGATTTTATTACGGGGCAGAACTTGCAATAAGGCCCGGTTACAGTTACATCCCCGTCGGAAAATCAAACTCCGGTTTTTTAAATTCACTCTCAGCCACAGTTAAGATCGGATTGAAAATTGGCGCACCAACAAAAACAGTAAAAAAGTTTCTTTGATGTTATCGCTTAATGAATCTTCCAATGAAAAGAAATTTGAAATGGTAGAAGAATAAATTTTGCTTTGATGTAAGAGAGTTTCAGTATAAGGAGTAAGTATAGAGTATAAGGAAAATTCAACTATTAACTGAAAACCGGAAACAGTTCATCAGACTTGTTTTTATTTCGATAAAATGTACTGGCGCTGAATGTAATTTTTTGTAGGTTTGGTTTAAAATAAAATTTATTCCAAATGAAAAAATCATTACTCGTACTGCTCGCCTCAGCCTCGTTTTTTTGTAATGCACAATATCACTATAACCTGTATTCCTCTCCCGGAATAAACCCAGGCAACTTAAATTCTGACGGAGAATACCCGAGCGGAAGTGGTTTGCCCGCAACCTGGACCGTGATTCAAAATCCTTCTGCAACGCCAGCCTGGTCGCCCAACCAAACCATTCCTTTTACGTTTGATTTTAACAGTACACCTTTTACACAATACAAAGTTTCTACATCGGGTGTTCTTACGTTTGATCTTGCTGCTGCTACTGCACCTTCTTACACAAACACCGCTGTGCCAACAGCGGGAATGAGTGATAATTCTGTTTTTGTATGGGGAAATGCCGGAACAGGAACCAACGATAAAATTTGCAGCAAAACTTTTGGTACTGCACCCAACCGCCAGCATTGGGTTATGTTCAGCTCCTATTCAAACGGAAGCGAGTACACCTACTGGTCAATTGTATTAGAAGAAACTACCAATAAAATTTATCTGGTAGATCAGCGCCACAGCAACGAAATACAAAATCTTACTGTAGGCATTCAGATAAATGCAACAACTGCCTATGCGGTAAATGCAGGAGCTAACGATGTTATTACCATTGCAGGCGGAAGTGCAACACCGTTGGATAATGCTTATTACGAATTTATACAAGGCGCAACACCTTCTTACGATATGACGGTGTTGAATAAAACAGTTCAGCAATACCTTATTCTTAGTCAGGCACCATTTACAATGCAGGGTGTAGTTTCAAATTTTGGCTCGCAGAACGTTACTTCTTTTGATCTGAATTATTCTGTAAACGGAGGCACAACTGTTACAGCGCCTGTTACAGCAGTGAATATTACGCCACAGGATACTGAACTTATTTACCACCCGGGCACATGGACACCTGCAACAACCGGAACATACAGCGTAAGTCTGTGGGCAAGCAATATTAACGGAAACGGAGATATGTACACAATGAACGATACGTTAGATTTTACAATAAACGTAGTTGATACTTTTTGTGTACGTAAACCATTAATGGAAGTGTTTACTTCAGCAACCTGCGGGCCCTGTGTTGCAGGAAACCTGAACATGGAAAACAACGTAATTCCAAACATCAGCAATTACACAGTAATAAAATATCAGCAGAATTTTCCCGGTGCCGGAGATCCTTATCAGACTACCGAGGCAACAAACAGGAGAAGTACTTATTACAGCATCAGCTCCATTCCGCGCATGGAAATTGACGGGCAGTGGGATGGAAATGCAGCGGGCCTGTCTGTTCCCATTTACAATTCTTATGCTGCAGAACCGGCCTTTGTTGAAATTGCAATTACAAACGCAACTTACAACGGAACAATAGTGCAAGTAGATGCAACAATAAAACCGCTGATAAATTTTAACGGAACAAATTATTCTTACCACGTTGTTGTAATAGAAAAATCTACAACAGGAAACGTGGCCACCAACGGAGAAACTATTTTTCACAATGTAATGATGGATATGATTCCAACCGAAACAGGAACGGCAGCAGGCGCATTAACTGCGCTCAACACTATCAACGTAAGTAAGAGCGCAGATATGGCCGGCACTTTTGTTGAAGATATTACAGACCTGAAAGCGGTGGTTTTTCTGCAAAGCAATTCTGATAAAAAAATTCTGCAATCAGAGTGGATGGATATTTCTCAATTCATTGGCATCAGTGAAAACAAAAACGGAGAATCTGCCCTTTTTAAACTATTCCCGAATCCGGCGCAGGATTTTGTACAACTTGTTTTTTCTAATGATGCAAATAAGAACATTGAAATTACAAACGTAATGGGGCAGGTTATTACCAATAAAAACACCGCCGACAAAACTGTTACACTAAGTACAAGCGACCTTTCTGCAGGCATTTATTTTGTAACAGCTAAAATGGCTGATACCGGCAAAAAACAAACTTATAAACTGATCGTAAAAAAATAATTATCCGCCAAAAAGTCACCGATACAAACCCCGGCAAATAAGCGCCGGGGTTTTTGTTTTTACACCTTGTTTCAACGACCGATATGAGATATTAGTCCCGATAGCTATCGGGATTCAGATATGAGACTGGTGCACGAATAATTTAAACCAGGGAATCAATACCCGATATAAGATATAAGACGCGGAGATATAAGACTGGCGCGAGGAGGGTTTAATGCGTTAATCATGGTGCATCAGTCTAATTTCCGCATGAAAATCCTAACAACCCCAGTCTCAAATCTCATATCTCGCCCTCTCATATTCTTCGGGAAATCCTAACAAACCCTCCCGATAGCTATCGGGATATATCCTATATCTTTTCCTCTTATATCTTGCGGCCAGCTCCCTTCCGTATTCGCTCCCGCTGTTGGAAAAGGCTTAAAAATCGTCCTGATAAAGGGTTGGAGATTCTTTACCTTTGCCGCGAATTTTACTATTATTATGATACAAGAATTAAGTGAACAGGAACTACTTCGCCGCAACAAATTAGAAGAGATCCGTAAAGCAGGCATAGAGCCTTATCCGGCAGAAGAGTTTGAGATAAATGCAAACGCTGCAGACATCAAAGCCAATTACGAGCGCGATAAAATTAATTACAAAGACATCAGTTTTGCAGGCCGTTTAATGATGGTACGCGATATGGGTAAAGCTGCCTTTGCAGAACTTCAGGATTCTACCGGAAAAATTCAGGTGTATATAAAGCGCGATGAAATTTGTCCGGGCGAAGATAAAAACCTGTACGATCTGCTTTGGAAAAAATGGATAGACCTCGGAGATTTTATCGGAATTAAAGGATACGTCTTCACCACTAAGGTGGGAGAAATTTCCATTCACGTTCAATCATTAAAACTATTAAGCAAATCTTTAAAACCACTTCCGGTTGTAACGGTAGATAAAGAAGGCAATGCGCATGACGCTGTAACAGATCCGGAATTTCGTTACCGCCAGCGTTATGTAGATCTTGTTATCAATCCAAAAGTGAGAAAAACATTTGAGCAACGCACTGCTGTAATAAATTCTATCCGCACGTTTTTAAATAACCACAGCGCGCTTGAGGTAGATACGCCTGTTTTACAATCTATACCAGGTGGTGCAACAGCGCGTCCATTCATTACACATCATAATGCGCTTGATATGCCTTTGTATTTACGCATTGCCAACGAGCTTTATTTAAAAAGATTAATTGTGGGTGGTTTTGATTGGGTGTATGAGTTTAGCCGCAACTTCAGAAACGAGGGAATGGACAGAACACACAATCCTGAATTTACTATTCTTGAATTTTATGTTGCTTACAAAGATTATTTCTGGATGATGAAAACCACAGAGCAATTACTCGAAAAAATTGCAATGGATCTTCATGACACAGCTGAATTAGAAGTAGGAGACAAAAAAATAAATTTTGCCGCACCGTATAAAAGAATTTCTATTTACGATGCCATAAAAGAACATACTGGTATTGATGTGAGCAAAATGGATGAGGTTGCTTTGCGCGACACCTGCAAAAAACTACACCTTGAAGTGGATGATAGCATGGGCAAAGGAAAATTAATTGATACTTTGTTTGGAGAAAAATGCGAAGACCATTACATACAACCCACTTTTATTATTGATTACCCGGTTGAGATGAGCCCGCTTACAAAAAAACACAGAACAGAAGAAGGCCTTGTAGAAAGATTTGAGCTGATCATAAACGGAAAAGAAATTGCCAACGCTTACTCTGAGTTAAACGACCCAATTGATCAGCGTGCGCGTTTTGAAGACCAGGTAAAATTAATGGAGCGCGGCGATGATGAAGCCATGTTCATTGACCACGATTTTTTACGCGCACTTGAATACGGAATGCCACCAACTTCTGGCATAGGAATTGGAATTGACAGACTTTGTATGCTTATGACCAACCAGGTTTCTATACAGGACGTTTTGTTTTTTCCGCAAATGCGACCTGAAGCGAAGGCAGTAGCGGAGGGGGAGCATTCGCAAACACATTAATATAAAATTAAAATCGTTTGCAGATGAGGCCGGAAGTGAAACAGG
>JACMLS010000116.1 GCA_014379485.1 Bacteroidia bacterium
GAGTTTTGCAGACGCTTGAAGTGCTGAAAAAGAAAAAATTCAGCATAGAAAAGGATAAAGTAAAAAAAGCATTAATGAATGTTTCAAAACTTACCGGCTTGCGCGGAAGGTTTGAAATTCTGAGTGAAAAACCACTTACCATTTGCGACACAGGACACAACGCCGAAGGGATTTCTGAAGTAATGGAAATGCTGTCAAAAATAATCCCGATAGCTATCGGGAACAAAAAACTTCATGTTGTTTTTGGAGTGGTGAATGATAAAGACCCGTCAAAAATATTAAAATTGCTTCCCAAAAAAAATGCAATTTATTATTTTACAAAAGCAGCAATTCCCCGTGCGCTAAATGAGAACGAGTTAAAAAAACTTGCAACGAAAGAAAAATTAAAAGGAAAAAGTTTTCCGACAGTAAAAGAAGCTTTGCACGCCGCTAAAAAAGATGCGTCAAAAGAAGACCTGATCTTTATTGGCGGAAGCACTTTTATTGTGGCAGATGCTTTAATGCTAAACAATTTTTCTTAATTTATTTTTGCCGTCTTTCTTATTTTTTCATCTTCCTACGTAAAAAAAGACAGAGTGGATTTTTAAAAAAATAATTTATTTTTAAATCCGTGCAGTCGTTTGTTTCGTTTATCTCAATAAGAAACAAAACCTAAATCATGAAAAAATTAATGTTAGCTGTAGCACTGCTGGTAGCAGGAGCAAGCGTAGAAGCAAAAATTGAGTACGCAGTAAAACCAAACGTTACTGTTGGAGAAGTTAAATGGGAAAAATCTGCAACAGGAACCTGGCTTGGAAAAGATAAAACCTGGTATAAATTAAACACTGCAGACGCATCTATTTGGTGGAGCAAAGACGGAAAAAAATGGGAAGCTGTAAAAGATGGAATGTGGCAGGACAAAGACGGAAAATGGCTTAAGATAGGCGATAAAAAACTGTGGTGGAGCAAAGATGGAAAAGAGTGGGCAGAAGTTCCGGAGTGGAAATGGGAAGGATATGACAGCGTTTGGAATAAATTTGATAAAGACTGGTCTTTGTGGACTGCAAAAAAATAATTGATCGCATAAAAAAAGAAACACCGGATATTTTTTTCGGTGTTTCTTTTTAAATTGTTTGTTGAATTTTTTTTGATCAGGTGAAAAATATTTTTCTGATTACCACCAGATCATAACTGTTCCTGCTGCTCCTGCCCCGCCTGCTTTGTTACTTACGCAATCTGATTCGCAGCCTGCACCGCCACCGCCCGGAACATTTCCCGCCTGACCCGGCGCATAACCTGGTCCGCCGCCTTGTCCTCCTGCAGGCGAAGTTCCTCCAATTCCACCAGAGCCTCCGCCTATTGACCACATTCCCGGATAACCATTAACTGACCTTATGCATCCTGCAATTGACCCTGTTGTAGATGTAACAGCTCCGCCAGTTCCCGGCCCTGTTCCTGTAAATCTTGTTCCGCCTGTTCCTCCTGTAACTGTAATATTTACACCTGTTCCAACAACAGTAGATGTTCCACCTGTTCCTCCGGTTGCGTTTGCTGCACCTGCCGCGCCTGCTGCGCCAACTGTAATAGTAAGGTTAGAAGAAACTGTAACCAAACCTTTAAAATATCCGGCGGCACCGCCGCCATTTCCTGCATAACCACCATTGCAACCATTTGTCATACTACCACCTCCGCCACCACCACCGGCCCAAACTTCAATCATAACTTTTGTAACTCCGGCCGGAAGTGTAAAAGTTCCGCCTGTTGTAAACACCTGAAAACCTGTAAACATTCCGCCACCTGAACTTGCTGTTGCCCAAGAGAGAACGCCCGATCCGTTATTTGTAAGCACAGTACTTGCAGCGCCTTGTGTTGGCGGTAATGTTAAGGTGTGGCTTGCAGTTGTTACGCCCGATTGAATGGTGAGCGTATTTGCATTTGTAGAATTATTCCAGATCTGCGTTCCGGTTGTTGCTGATGGAAAACCAAATTGTGCATTTCCGTTTACATGAAATAAAGAAGTAGCTCCTGCAGTTCCTATTCCTACTTTACCGTCGCTTGCAATTCTCATTCGTTCAAGCCTGTTTGTGGCAAGTACAAAAGCAACCGCATCATTTGTTCCGATAAAATTATTATTTGCGTTTGTACCTATCGGGCTTGTAGAAGCAGTGGTTCCGTAATTTCCGGTTAGTGACCAATCGTTACTTCCGTTTCCGGAAAGAGCAACCCATTTAGATCCGTCCCAATAATAATAACCCGGCACTACAGAAGTAGAAGAAATTGTTCCGGATGTAGTGGTGTTATAAACTATTAAACTTGTTGCAATACCTGCGCCAATTGGTGCGTTGTTATTTGTTGCCGTTAATGCAACGTTCGGAATCAACAAACCCATTGTTCCGGAATTTCCTGTAGTGAGATCAAGAATTGCAGATGCGTTTGGAGTGGCGCCTGTTGCATTGATGCCCACATTTTGTGCAGAGAGTTTCATTCCGCATACAAGTAGTAAGAGCGCAGAAAAAAAATATCCTTTGCGGGAATTTTTTCTTTTCTTTTTTGAAACAGAATCAAATTTCATTTCTGGTATATTTTTCATTATCATTAAAAGACTAAATCGTTCCCTCAAAGTTACAGAACGATAAAGTCGTTAAAATCGTAAATGAAGCCATTCTTGGAAGTCAGAATGTTAATAAGTGAACATTCTGAAATTTCAACTATAATAGAGTAATGACAAATGACGTTTGATTATTGGAAGTCAGTTACCGCACTTCAATATAGCTTAGCTGAGGGGGTATCCCCTGATGAAAATAGAATTGATGCGATAAAGGTGTGCGGTGTTTTTCTTTTTTATGATTTAGAGATCACGAGTTGTTCGTACGCAATTTCAAGTGTATCTACTGCAACTTCATTTCCGTCAGATTTCAGATCGGTGCTTGTAATTTTTGTTGGCCATGCATTGTTCAGTGTCCATTGCATCGTTACAGCTCCTGATTCATCCAGTAATTTTATAAAGATCGTTTTTCTCTGTATGATGTTCATTGAAATTTGATTGTGCCAGTTCCAAAAAGTATTGTTATTTACAAATACGCCCCTTTTCATTGTTACGTTTCCGTATTTTGTAATACCTGTTGATTTAATTTCAGATGGCGACGTAGTGTTTTTATGATACTCAATTATCTGGGTCTCTGTTTCCATTCCAGAAACTTCCTGAAATGATACAGCATGTAATTCAGTTCCAAAGTCAACTTCAAATCTGAATTTTGGCATTGGCCACGCCGGACCTTGTATATATCCATCATCTGCCATACAGTTTATTTTTTACTGCTAACTAAAATTGTTTGAATGTGATCTGCCTGCTGTAGTCATTTCCCGATCTTAGTGTATCCGCAGCAGATGAGTCTGCCCCTGCAACTTAATATTTAAAAGTTTTCACTCCTTCCATTTTGCTTTCGTCACCCCGAAAACTATTATGGGACTCTAGTTTTACACTTACCGCTCCACCTTCGAGTAACTGAAAAACCGCTTTTCTCGTATTACTACCATCGGCGCCGCCATCAAATGTATTATTGCCGCTATACCGAAGTCCTTCAACAATCTGCCCGTTTCTTTTCATAAATAACATGTCGCCATCTTTATAAAATTCTATCAGCGAATTATCACTCATCTCATAAATACCGCTGATCTTTTTGTATACTTCAATACCCGGCTTAAATTCCTTTTGCATCACTACATTAAACTCAACCATCTTCTCTCCTTTTTTATTCTCGTTGACGGGTAGTATCCGATTGATAGCTTCCGGTGATTTCGCGGAAGGGTCTTTTTCGATATAGGGATCATCTTTAAAATAAATCTGTGTGATCAGGTCCTGTTGTCCCTCAC
>JACMLS010001111.1 GCA_014379485.1 Bacteroidia bacterium
ATCAGAGCCAGATGGCCGAAGCAGTAGAGCTTTTGCGTTCTCCTGTGTTTTTAAAGAGGGTGTTGAATAACCTTGACCTCTCAACAGGTTATTTTAATGAAGGAACATTTAAAAATAATGAAGTCTACAATTCAACCCCCTTTCTTGTAGAGGTGAATTTAAAAAATATCGCCTTATTAAATTCTAAAATATATTTCAACCTCGACAAAGCTGAAAATGGAACATTAGAATATTTTGTAGGAGAAGAAAAACGTGTACTGAAATTTATTACAGATCAATGGTCTAAAAACGATGACATTGAATTCCTCGGATATTTTAATCCCAAATACACAAAAGATGGTGCTTTCAGAAATCTGAAAAGCATGAAAAAACCTTATTTTATTCATTATTCACAGGAACCGATCTTAGCCTCTCTCCAATCTAAAATCGATATTAAAATATTGAACGAACAGGCAAGAACCCTCGAAATTCTTATAAAAGACTATAACTCTGAAAAAGCAACAGACATTGTAAATAAAATGGCAGATGAGTTTATTGTGTTTGAACGTGAAAATAAAAGGGCCAGTTCACAAAGTGTTATTGAATTTATTAACGAACAGCTTGACAAGATCTCTGATACATTAAAAACCACAGAAAGTGATATTAAGAGTTATACTAAAATAAATAAGATTAACCGTGATGATGATGTTTTTAAAAGGGATCTGATGAGGTTATCAGGAGTGGAAGATCAGTTGCTTGAAGCAGAGCTGCAGGAGAGAATATTGGATTCGTTAAGGGTTAAACTTGAAAAAAACAAAGCAATTGATGAGTACCAGCTAATTTCTATGGTAACAGGAACAGACTATGAAACAACTATCCGCGATTTTACAGGAAGCATACAAAAACTTTTGTTTGAACGTCAAAAACTGCTTGAGAAAGCAAAGCCAGGCAGTCCGCAAATTTTAAGTGTAAATAACCAGATTGAAACTCAGAAAAGACTTTTAATAAATACTATCGGAGCATTGCAGATAAAATTAAAACAAAAAGTTCACTCGCTCAGATCAAAGTCAAGGCAAATGGAGTCCAGTTACCAGTCAAACGGATCTAATGATATTGAGTATATGCGCATGATGCGGCAGTTTAATATCAATGAAAAATATTATTATTTATTGCTCGAAAAGAGAATAGAGTTTTACATTGAAAATGCGGGATTTGTTTCTAAAAATCTTGTACTTGAAAAAGCGGTGCCAACCACCTCACCTGTTTCGCCTGCAAAAAAAACAACACTTATCCTTGCTTTTATAGCTGCAACCATGGTCAGTTTGTTGCTTGTGTTTTTAAAGTATTTATTTCATGATAAAATAAATTCGCTGAATGAAATAACCAAACACACGCAGGCAACCGTAAGCGCATTGGGCATTATTCCAAAGTACGACAGGGAAATTCCGGTTTCGCAGCTTGTAATTGATAAAAATCCCAAGTCTTTAATTGCAGAATCATTCAGGTCGTTGCGTACCAATCTTCAGTTCATTTCAAGTTCAGATGGCCCGAAAGTGCTGGCCATTACCTCAACAATTTCCGGTGAGGGAAAAACCTTTGTCGCCCTCAACCTGGGAGGAATCATAGCTTTTTCCGGGAAAAAAGTGATCATTATTGATCTGGATATGCGTAAACCTAAAATTCACAAAGGTTTCGGATCTTCCAATGAAAAGGGAATGAGCACCATCCTTATCAACAAAGATTCTATTGAAGATTGTATAAATAAAAGTTCGCTTGATAATCTTCATTTCATTACCGCCGGACCAATTCCCCCGAATCCGTCTGAACTTATCATAAGCCCGCGTATGCAGGAAATAATTGATTATCTTAAAACAAAATATGATATGGTGATCATCGATAATCCGCCTGTTGGGCTTGTTACTGACGGAATTCCGATGATACAAAAAGCAGATTATCCTATTTATGTTTTTCGCGCAGATTATTCGCGCAAGAATTTTATTCAGATCCTTGACCGTCTTCAGAACGAAAACAATATTTCAAAATTATCTGTTGTATTGAACGGTGTTGACATCAATCGTAAAACATATGGTTATAATTACGGTTACGGATATGGCTACGGTTACGGATATGGCTACGGGTATTATGAAGAAGGCGTTGAGAAAAGAAAGAAAAAATCAATTTTCGGAAAGAAAAAGAAAATAAGCTGAATTTTATGAGAATAGAAGACACGCATATTAAAGATCTGAAAATCATTTACCCCAGAGTTTTTGCAGACGCAAGGGGATATTTTTTTGAAAGTTTCAGCGAAAAAATATTTGCCGAGAACGGAATTACCGAAAAGTTTGTTCAGGATAATCAATCACTTTCATCAAAAGGTGTTTTAAGAGGTTTACATTTTCAGGCCCCACCCTTTGCACAAGGTAAATTGGTGAGGGTCATTAAAGGCGCTGTACTTGATGTAGCAGTGGATATAAGAAAAAATTCTGCGACCTACGGAGAACATTTTTCAATTGAACTTACCGAAGAAAATAAAACCGTATTTTATATTCCGCCCGGTTTTGCGCATGGTTTTTCTACGCTTGAAAATGAAACGATCTTTTCTTATAAATGCACAGGCTATTATAATAAAGAATCAGAAGGAACCGTTTTGTGGAACGATACTGATTTAAACATTGACTGGAGAATTTCAGATCCTGTTCTCTCGCCAAAAGACCTTGAAGGAAAAAAATTTTCTGAATTCATTTCACCTTTCTGATTGCATCCTTCATGAATTTCCAGGATAATATTCCACTTACCTATATTTTGTATTTTGCGGGAATATTTATTTTTTCTGTTTTAATAAACAGTATTCTTTTACGTCTGGCCAAAACATTAGGCATCAGAAATAATTCTGAAATGCAGACGGCCCGCTGGTCTCCTACAGTTAAACCTGCGCTGGGCGGAATTTCGTTTTTCATGATCTTTCTTTTTTCATTTCTCTTCATTGGTCTTTCACTCGGTAATTTCAGTTCCTATCTCTCAGATAAAAAACTTCTGGGTTTTTTATATACTGTAACGCTTGCATTTTTAATGGGTCTTGCAGATGACGCGTTTGATACGAGGCCCCTTCTTAAATTTTCTACACAACTTATTTGTGCGCTTATTTTAATTGCAACGGGCACACATATGAAATGTTTTCAGAGTGATTTTGTTAATTATCTTTTAACTGTATTATGGGTGGTGGGATTAATGAATTCTATTAACATGCTTGATAATATGGATGGCATTACCACGCTTGTAAGTATGGTAATGATCACTTTTTTTATTTCAGAAAAATTGTACATCAACGAAGGGCTGAATCCGCAGGCTTTTTTATGCCTGAGTGTTTTAGGAGCGCTTGCAGGTTTTCTTATCTTTAATTTTCACCCCTCAAAAATGTTTATGGGCGACACCGGCTCTCAGTTTCTCGGGGTGTTTCTTGCTATTATGGGCATTGAGTTTTGCTGGAATGTTCCGGTAATTAACAGTGTAAATCTTCCGGTTCATTTTCCTGTAAAAAATCTTGTGCTGGTGGCGCTGGTATTTATTTTGCCGCTTACAGATACCACCACCGTTTTTATAAACAGATTGGCAAAAGGCAAGTCTCCTTTTATTGGAGGAAAAGATCATACAACACACCATTTGTTTTTTAAAGGAATTACCGAAAAACGAATTGCAATTCTTTTTGTTTTTATAGGATCGGTGGCTTGCCTGCTTGCTCATTATGTTTCAGCATCCACCTCGCTTAATATGTATGATTATATTATTTATCTGAGTTTTCCTTTGCCCGTTTTTCTTTTTTTATTTTTAAATACAAGGATCAGAAAAAAAGTAAAATGAAAAATAAACTTCAACATTTTTTTTCAAAATTTCCTTCCGTCAGAAATGTCGGTATTGCAATTGTATCCATCTTTATTGTTTCGTTTCTTCTTAAAATATTTTCTTTTTCTGTTGAGAAGGATACAACGGGATATAAAGATTATTTTTCGAGCGGGTACAGGGTGTTTGGGATTAACATTCCCAAGAACCTGAATTTTGCCGGCGAGGCAGTGCCGCATACTGATTTTAGTATCAGGGAATCTATTGACCGCGAATTTTTGACAAGCACCTATTGGCAAAGCAATATGATCTTGCTTATAAAACGTTCTAACCGCTGGTTCCCTGTTATTGAACCAATTCTTAAAAGAAACGGTGTGCCAGATGATATTAAATACATAGCACTTGCAGAATCTCATCTCAGCAATGCCATCAGTCCGCAAAAAGCAGTTGGCTTCTGGCAACTAATTGAACCCACAGCAAAAAATTATGGGCTCGAAATTTCTGAGGAAATAGATGAGCGTTACTCAGTTGAAAAATCTACTGAAGCGGCCTGTCAGTATTTTAAAGAAGCGTATAAAAAATTCGAGAACTGGACCCTTGCCGCTGCCAGTTATAATTTAGGAATGGGAGGAATTGAAATGCAACTGAAAAAACAAAAGGTTGATAATTATTATGATCTGTATCTCAATGAAGAAACCGCACGCTATGTTTACAGAGTAGTAGCGCTAAAATCCATTCTTCAGAATCCTAAATTATACGGAATTGTTTTAAGAAAAAAAGATCTGTACCATAAAGTCCCAACCATCAGTGTAAAAGTAGATTCTACCATTCATAACCTTGTAGACTTTTCAATCGGGCAGGGATATAATTTCAAGATCCTTAAAATTTTTAATCCTTGGCTCAGAAAATCTCAGTTGTCAAATCCGGAAAAAAAAATGTACACCATTTTATTTCCGCACAAAAATTACACAGAACTGAATTTTGATGACATTGAAAATGACATTTTAAAGGACGCACTAAAACTGGATTCCACAAAACTATTCAACGCATCAGATACTGTTGGAGTGAGCGTTAGAAAAAAAACAAGCGGCATTATTCATTCTGTTGCAAAGGGAGAAACCTGGGAGAGTATTTCAAAAAAGTACAATGTAAAAACAGAACAGATATTAATGTGGAATATGCTTGACGAAAAAACAGAATTGCAGGAAGGAATGGAGTTTGTGGTTTTTCCGAATCAGGAAACAGAGGAATCAGAAAAGGGTAAAAAGAAGAAACTTTAAAGAAATAATTATATAATATAAGCAAACAGGATGGAAGTTGTTGACGATATAGAACAGATAGAAGTAACCGGTGCGCGCGTTCACAATTTAAAAAACATAAGTCTTTGTATTCCCCGCAATAAATTAGTGGTTATAACAGGCCTCAGCGGTAGCGGTAAGTCGTCGCTGGCTTTTGATACTATTTATGCCGAAGGACAAAGAAGGTACATTGAAAGTTTTTCATCTTACGCGAGGCATTTTTTAGGAAATCTGGAACGACCCGATGTAGATAAAATATCAGGACTCTCACCTGTAATTTCCATCGAACAAAAAACGGTGAATAAAAATCCGCGTTCTACTGTAGGAACAATTACTGAGATCTATGATTTTTTGCGTCTGCTTTATGCGCGTGCGGGCGAAGCTTATTCTTACGAGAGTGGAGAAAAAATGGTCAGGTATTCTGACGACCAGATCATCAATTTAATTTTAAAGGATTTTAATGGAAAAAAAATAAACCTGCTGGCTCCTGTTGTAAGAGGAAGAAAAGGGCATTACCGCGAATTGTTTGAACAGATCAGAAAACAAGGATATACCAAAGTAAGAATTGACGGTGAAATAAAAGAGATTGTTACGCGCATGCAAACTGATCGTTACAAGATTCACGACATAGAGATTGTAATAGACAGAATTGAAGTTTCTTCTGCAGCAAAGCAACGGCTTACCGAATCTTTGCAAACAGCAATGAAACAGGGTAAAGGAAGTTTAATGGTAATTGAGCATTCAGAAAAAAACTCCTCAAAAAACAAAGCGCGTTTTTTTTCAAGGTCGCTCATGTGCCCTTCAAGCGGAATTTCTTACGATGAACCGGCACCAAATTTATTTTCTTTCAACTCTCCTTACGGTGCCTGTCCTAAATGTAACGGACTTGGAACCATTTCTGAGATCGATCTCAATAAAATTATTCCAGATGCTGAGCTGAGTATTCGTAAAGGCGCCATTGCACCGTTGGGTACTTACAAGAACAACTGGATTTTTATGCAGGTGGAGGCGATTGGAAAAAAATACGGATTTACTATAGACTCTCCTTTTAATGAACTGGAAGAAGAAGCGGTAAACGTTTTACTTTTCGGAACGGATGAAGTGTTTAAAGTGAAGACAGAAGAAAATTCTGCGGGTTACAATACAAATTTTGAAGGCATTGCTTCTTTTATTATAAAGCAGGCAGAAGAAGATCCTTCGCCGGCAATGCTGAGATGGGTAAATGGTTTTACCAATAAAATTCCCTGTGCAACATGTAAAGGAACGCGTTTAAAAAAAGAAGCACTGTTTTTTAAAATTAACGATAAAAATATTGCAGAACTTTCTGAAATGGACATTTCTGTTTTGGGAAACTGGTTTAAAAACATTGAGAAAAAATTAAGTAAACAGCAAAATATTATTGGCGAAGAAATTTTAAAAGAGATTCGCGCCCGCATAGGTTTTTTATTGGAAGTGGGTTTGGATTACGTTACACTAAACAGAAGCTCGCGTTCACTTTCTGGAGGAGAAGCGCAACGCATCAGGCTTGCAACACAGATCGGCTCGCAATTAGTTGGCGTTCTTTATATTCTTGATGAGCCGAGCATTGGGTTGCATCAGCGCGACAATTTAAGACTGATAGAAGCTCTGAAAAATTTGCGGGATACCGGAAATTCTGTTATTGTGGTTGAACACGATAAAGAAATGATCATGGAATCTGATTACGTGATTGACATTGGGCCAGGCGCAGGAATTCACGGTGGAAAAGTTGTTGCAGCCGGACATCCCTCTGAATTAAAAAATTTCAACACTGTTACTTCAGATTACATTACTGAAAAAAAAGAAATTAAAATTCCGAAGGTCAGAAGAAAAGGAAACGGAAAAAAATTATCGGTAAAAAATGCAACAGGGCATAATCTGAAAAACGTTTCTGTAGAATTTCCGCTCGGCACTTTTATTTGTGTTACCGGTGTTTCCGGCAGCGGAAAATCTTCGCTCATTAACGAAACTTTATATCCGGCCCTGAACAAATATTTTTTCAACGCAGAAAAAAGACCTTTACCTCATAAAAAAATAGAAGGGATTGAGAACATTGATAAGGTAATTGAAATTGATCAATCGCCCATCGGAAGAACTCCGCGATCAAATCCTGCCACCTATACAAATGTTTTTTCTGATATCAGGAATTTGTATGCTGAATTGCCTGAATCAAAAATAAGAGGGTACAAACCCGGAAGATTTTCATTTAACGTAAAAGGTGGGCGCTGCGAAACCTGTGGCGGTGCAGGAGTAAAAACTATTGAAATGAATTTTTTGCCTGATGTGTATGTGGTTTGCGATGAGTGCAACGGCAAAAGATACAACCGCGAAACAATTGAAATCCGCTACAAAGGAAAATCGATCAGCGATGTGCTGAACATGACCATTGAAACGGCCACAGAATTTTTCGCACACATTCCATCTATCAACCAAAGAATAAAAACTTTGAATGAGGTTGGTTTGGGATATATAACATTAGGGCAACAGGCAACCACTTTATCTGGCGGCGAAGCACAACGTGTAAAGCTTGCTACTGAACTTTCTAAAAGAGATACCGGAAATACTTTTTATATTCTTGATGAACCTACAACGGGACTTCATTTTGAAGACATTCGTATTTTGCTCGAAGTATTGAACCGTTTGGTAGAAAACGGCAACACAGTTGTTGTAATAGAACATAACTTAGATATTATTAAAGTTGCAGATCATATTATTGACCTTGGCCCTGAAGGAGGAAAAGGCGGAG
>JACMLS010001112.1 GCA_014379485.1 Bacteroidia bacterium
GGAATAAAAAAAGTTAAGTATGAAGAAACCGAACAGTACCTCATTACCAAACAATTTTTAAATGATTATCCAAAAATGCTTGAAATTCTTATGGATGAGGAAAAGGAAAAATAGCGGGAAGAAAAAATCAAAAAAAGAATTTTCACAAATTTATTACAGCCTCATTCATTCTTTTCACCAGTTTCGATTTAAATTTTTGTCCCAACAACAAAGTGCATTTGTCTTCAAAATTTTTCCAGCAGGTTTTAATTTTATTTTGAAGGCTTTTGCTTTTTTTTGTTGAATGCACCAGGATGAATTTTCCTTTTTGTTCGCGGGTCAAAAATCCTTTCTTTTCAAGGCCTTCCACTAAACGTGTCAGCGTAGAGGGAGAAAGTTGTAATTTTTTTGAAAGATCGCCGATAAGAATTCCGTCAGAAATATTCACTTCCAGTAAAATAAAAGCAGCAGAAGGAGAAAGAGCCGTTGATTTGAATTCTTCTTCGGCAATGCGTGTAACCACCCGCGAAAGTGCATTGGCGGAATGATACAAACAATTTTCGAAAGACTGTTTTTTACTCATCCCTTAAAAGTATTAATTTTAAATGTAAGTAACGGGAATATTTATGAAATTCAACGTTAAATCACGACATTTTTTTTGTTACTTTTCGTTGAAATTTCATTATATAAGAGGGACAAAGTACGAAGGCAAGGGACGAGGGAAATAAACGAAACTATTAACTGAAAACCAATAAACAATAAAAAAATGAAACGATTAAGTCTTTTGATCTTTTCTATTTTACTTTCTCTCTCTGCAATTGCGCAGGCAGAAAAAGATTTTAGTAAAACAATTGCTGAAAATAAATTTGTTTCTATAAAAAAGAAAAACATTCCTCTTAAAGTTTTTAAAACTTTCGGTTGCGATTCTTATGACAACGTTGGCACAAAAAGAAGAGAAACCGGTTGCACAAGCGGAAAACACATTGTGATAAACTGGGCGGTTACAGATAAAAATGGGCTGTACATTATGAGCGTTTCAACCTGCGGAATCTTTTCAAACACATCTTTTTACCTGATTGAAGAAGGTGAAAAATATAATTCCGGCCTGAAGGGAGAGATACATAGTTTTGAAAATTTTAAAAAGAAATACATTGAAGCAAAAAAGAATACAGAAAAATAATTTTAACACACTATGAAAAAGTACTTTACATTTATTCTTATTTCCGGGGCTACCATCATCCTATCCGCTTTCTACAAACTCCCCAAACGTTTTTCTCCACCGGGAGCTGTGCAGATTAACGATACGCTTTGGTATGACCAGACAGAAATGTCTAACATAAACTGGAGAGAATTTGTTGGCTGGGTTGAGAAAGAATACGGACACGACTCAAGACAATACATAAAAGCTTTGCCTGATACTTTGGTGTGGCGAGAAAAAAATTCCTATAATGAACCCTATGTAAATTATTATTACAGGCATGTGGCTTACAATAATTTTCCGGTGGTTGGCATTTCTTACGAACAGGCGGTGGATTTTTGCAAATGGAGAACAGACCGCGTAAAAGAATATTTGCTGAAACAGGATATGGGAAAGACGTATGTGTTTGAATATCGTTTGCCCGATAAATCAGAATGGCAGGGCGTTTCTTTATTAGGCTGGGGCAAAAAAGCTAAGATGATGATCCGTTCAGGAAAATACAATAACAACAGGCCTTACAATTTAAATTATTTGTCAGGTGATATGAATGGAATTGCCGGAACTATTGCCAACAAAGGCGCTGATATAACATCTCCCTGCGAATCTAATTTTCCCAACGAAAAAGACCTTTACAATCTTTTTGGAAATGTGGCAGAGATGACACGAGAGAGAGGAAAGAGCGTTGGTGGTGGTTGGATACATACACTGGAACAAAGCGAATTTAATAATACTGTTTCTTATGAAAAACCTGCGAGCTGGTTAGGATTCAGGTGTGTTTGTGTGGTTAAGAATCCTTGATGCGATTCGTTTTAAACACAGAGGGCACAGAGAGGAAACACAGGAAAGTCACAGAGAAAAAATTTATACCTTAAACCCCAGCACCAACACATCGTCTACCTGCTCGTAACCTGATTTCCAGGTGTCAAAAACGCCGGAGAGTTTTATTTTCTGTTCTTGTATATCCAGATGAGAAAAACTTGTTACTGCTTCTAAAAACGGTTTGAATTTTAATTTTTTTCCGGTTGCACCGCCAAACTGATCGGCAAATCCGTCTGTCATAATATAACTCAAATCGTCTTTTTTATAAGGAAAAACGTGATTGGTGAATTTTATGGATTTGCC
>JACMLS010001113.1 GCA_014379485.1 Bacteroidia bacterium
CGCTGGAAGCGAAACCTTCGAGTCGGGCGAAGTTCCACGCCAACGGTGGTAAGCCGATGAAATATCTTTTCTGAAAATAATACAGAACATGGCAAGCAGCATATAAGGCACACCCATCAGGTAAATAATTCCGCTGTTAATTCCCCGTTCAATTCCGCCCCCGTTCTTAAGGCTCGATTCTGCCGCTGCTTTGCACATGGCACATTGCGCAGAAGAAAAAACTCCAAGACCGAGAAAAATTATCAGAAAGAAAATTGATTTTATTTTTTGCATTGCTCTAAATTCACATCAAAGGTAATTCAATTTTTCTCCTTTAGCCGGCGCTTAGTTGTTAAAAGCGTAAAAAGGCTGAATCATTAAATAAACAACCACACCGGTTATGGTTACATATAACCAGATAGGAAAACTGTAGCGGGTAAGTTTGCGATGTTTTACAATGCTGTTGGTTCTTCCGTAATGAAATGACATTAATACCAATGGCAAAACAATTGCTGCCAGAAAAATATGTGTGAGCAATATCACGTAATAAACATATCTGCCGCCACCGGCTGCAATTTTTTCTACTTCGTCAAGAACTCCGTTATGATCTGTATCACCAAAACGTGTATCGGGAATAAAAAAGTGGGTGGCGATGTACAACACCAAAAAAACGGCAGAAAGTGCCATTGCCGTATAATTGAAAAATTTGTGAAGACTTATTTTTTTATTTTTTATAGAAATAAACGAAGCAATGAGAACCAAACTGCAGGTGGCATTAATTATTGCAATGCATTTTGGAAACGAAAATACAATGGCCGGAGGTGTTGGTTTTGGAATTGCACCGCTTCCTAATAATGCAACTACACCAAATACAATAACAGAAAGTATTGCGGTAATGATTTTTGCTTTTTTGTCGGTCATAATAATGCGAATTAAATAATGAATGTCCAATGATGAATTTTGAAGGAAAGATAAACTTCATCATTGAAAATTCATCATTCATTATTCATCATTCTGTCTTAAGTACTTTAACGTCAGAAATTAATTTCTCTACCTGCATACTGTCTGTACCATCGTACATACCGCGTATGCGTTTTTGTTTGTCTATGAGCAAAAAAAGTTCGCTGTGCAAAAATCCTTCGGGCGTTCCATCGTCCTGCAAGGCATTCACAAGATAACCGTCTCTTGCAATATCGTATATTTTCTTTTTTTCGCCGGTAAGTAAATTCCATTTTCCTTTTAAGGCTCCGTATTTTTTTCCGTATTCATTTAACACCTCAACAGTATCGTTCATAGGATTTACAGTGTGCGATAAAATTAAAAATTCAGGATCTGATTTAAACGCATCCTGCAAACGCCCCATGCGTTTACTCATTATGGGGCATATGCTCTGGCAGCTTGCAAAGAAAAAATCTGCCACATAAATTTTTCCGGAAGTATTTTTTTCAGAAACAGTTTCGCCGAACTGGTTGGTGAAACTGAAATTTCCGACTGTGTGATAAATGGTGTCTGTTCCGTTTGGCGCTAATTGTCTTTCTCCAATAACCGGAAGCAAGCCTGCGTTTTTTTTTGGTTCAGTTCCGCATGAGAAAAGAACCAGCGCAAAAGCAGAGATAAAGAACAACTGTGTTTTTCTCATTAAAGAGACTATTTGTGCAATCTGTGGCGCCTGCATTTGCTTATTTTTTTTCGATCGTGTTTATCTTTTTAGATTTTGCTTGTTCGTCGCGCAATTTAAGGTGCTCAAACTCTGCTATCATTTTTTTCACTTCACCATCCTGGTTAGGATCGTAGTAAGATCGTATATGCCTCTTTTTATCTACCAGTATAAAAAAATAATTAAATACAAAAACAGGTTTGCCTGTAAAATATAAATTTCTGATAGAGTCAAAATTTTCTGCCCTGCAACGGTATTCTTCTACATCAGCGCTTTTAATTTTCAGTGTTTGTTTTACAGAAGGCGCCTCTCCGTTTTTATCGTTTGCAGAAACAAGGAGAATTGTAACGGCCTTTAATTTGTTGGGATCAAATTTATCGTAATTAGCCAGGCCGTTTAATTTGTATGCGTTGGCACGTAAACTGTCATCAATAAATCCGATAAGAAAAACGGGATATTTATTAGTGTCAAGCACGATCTCTGTTGCGCGGGTATCTAAAAAGCCATTTTCGGGAACAGAATAATAAATGGTGTCTTTACTTACGGTATCAATTTTTTTGGGCCCGTAATAAGGCATTTTTTTAAAATTGACTTGTGTAAACTCAAAAAAGAAATAGATCAGCGAAGGAAGAAGCAGGATAGAAAGTAAAAGATATTTTTTTTTATGCCCCGATTTCATTCCTTTTTTTTGCGCGACAAAGATAGGAAATCCGCCTTCGTCAAAGCACTCCGGCGGATAAAAGTTTGCAGATTTAAGAGGGGAAATCCGATATTTACCGTTGTCCAAAAAGATTTTTTGAATCAAGTTCCATTCTATTTTTTTGTCACACTGAGCCCTGTCGAAGGGTGACAAAAAAAAACCGGCTCATCTCTGAACCGGTTCCTAAAATTATCTATCTGTCATTTCAGGTGGAAGTGGTTGTCACATCGAGCGCAGCCGAGATGCGACTACTCAGCCTTCTTCTCAGTCTCTGTCCCTTCATGTCCGCCACCTTCTTCATGACCATGGCCTGAATTCAGTTGCTCAACAATGGCATGCCTGCTATCTTTATAAGCAGGGTGATTTTGAATTTTGTTTTGAGGATAGCCAACATAAGTTCCTTCTACAAGAATAATAAACACCAGATAACAGATAAAAACTACGTAAGGAGCAATAATAGTATACTTCATGAATTTTACTTCATGACCAAGATGCATAAATATCATCACAATATACCCGGCCTTTACAACTGTAAACACCACGAAAAATACTTTAAGCCACAATTTTGACCGGCGTTCATGATCAAGCCCCCCAAGATTTGAAGCGTAAGAACCAACTATAAGTTCAAGGATTGTTACACCAAGCATGATCCAAAACACTCTCCACAATTTTTTACGAATGGGTTTTCCCTCTGCGTCAGAGTGATTGGCCATCACTTCATACTGCGGATAATCATCGTGAAATTCCATAATTTTTATTTTTTGTTATTACTATTTTTTAAAATCAATCACTTCGGTTTCACTTGTCAGATCGAGCGCCGTCGAGATCTGACATACTCTACAACAGGTAAAAGAATGTAAATACGAATACCCAAACAAGATCTACGAAATGCCAGTAAAGACCAACTTTTTCTACCATTTCATAATGGCCACGTTTTTCATACGTCCCTTTTATAACGTTAATAAAAATGACCACATTGATCACAACACCTGAAAATACGTGGAAACCATGGAAACCTGTAATAAAGAAAAAGAAGTTGGCAAACTGCGGAGCTCCGTATTGATTTACCGTTAAGTTGGCTCCGTGAAATTCTTTTACAACCCTGGCGCCTGTATCCGGATCAATCTGAGGCACCATTGCACCTGCTGCAGTTCCTTCTATAAAATGCCACCACTCCCAGGCCTGAGAACCAACGAAAGCAAGACCTCCTAAAATTGTCAGGAACATCCAAATCGTTACACCCTTTTTATTCATCCTGTGCCCTGCTTCAACGGCAAGTACCATTGTAACGGAAGACATGATGAGGATAAATGTCATTAAACCTACGTAAGCCAGCGGAATGTGTGCTTTAACGAAAGGAAAATGTGTAAAAACGTTTTCGGCAAGCGCCCACTCATCAGCATGAGCGTGGCGGGCAAAACCGTAAGCGCAAAGCAAACCTCCAAAAGTTAAGGCATCAGAAATAAGGAAAAACCACATAAACATTTTTCCGTAGCTGACCCTGAAAGGAGACTTACCTCCGTCCCAGGCTGTTTTTGCGTCAAATTCTACTGCGTGTGACATAAAACTGAGTTATAAGTTTTAAAGTAATAACTAAAAAAATCTCTTTCAAAAAATTTGTTAAGAAATCCGATGCAAGTTTAGCGAATAAAAAATAAAAAAAGAAATAAATACACCCATAAAATATCCATGAAGTGCCAAAATGTTGAACAAAGTTTTAAACCATGAAAGTCTTTGGAAGAATAAGCTCCACGACTAAGCTTTACAAAAGTCCAGATCATTCCGCCCATAGCTAAGATCAAATGCCCTATATGTGTCATGACCAAAACATAGAGAAAAGACGCGGCAATATTAGCCCCGTTTCCCAATGAAAAAATGCTTTGCTCATGCAATTTATAAAATCCCTGGTACTGCGTAAAACAAAAGGCAATTCCTAAAATCAAAGCAGTGAGCATGTAAATTTTTGCGTGTTTTATGTTGTCTTTTTTTACTGAATTTATGACAAAAATCATAAAAACACTGCTAACGATTAACAGCGCTGTGCTTAAAAAATAAATTTCAGGAAGGCTGAATTCCATCAAGTCTTTTGACTCCTTTCTTATAATA
>JACMLS010001114.1 GCA_014379485.1 Bacteroidia bacterium
ATACCCTTATAGGCAAAAAAACAGGAACAAACTGGGATATCAGTATTCCCGTAACAACATGGGATATAACAACCCACTTATTATTAATCCAGGACATGTTTTCAGAAACTGCTTTTAAGATCAATCATGTTTTCTGGTCTATTTCGGTTGAGTGGCATATCTATTTTCTTTTTCCAATATTAGTGATCATGTGGCGAAAAACTGGAGGAATACTTACGACTTTGGGTTCACTTGTTCTTTCGTTATTTTTTTATCACCTACTTTTAAAAATACCATATCGCCAGCATCTCCCGGAATTTCTTTGTAAGGAAACTGGCTGTTTCCATTGCAGGACAGCAGGAGAAAAGCGATCAGGGTTAAAAGCGAAATTGATCCTTTTTTTTTCATTTGAAACTTTTTATAAAAGCTGAAATTGCCTGAAGTGATGTGCGAAATGTTTGTTATGAACAACATGCCATTCTTCGTGTTTCAATTCGCCCATACGGGGATGTGTGTGTGTTATACCTGGATTTTCTTTGTAATGCGTTTCAAAATAAGTGATCTCGATGTACAATTCTTCCAGCGCAGCATTAAGATCTGAATGAACTAAAGCGGGTGGTTCATCGCCCAGGGCCGGATTTTTAATTCCCGGACTTAATTCTGCATCGCCATAAATAAGTTTTGCTTTTAATTTATCCGCCTCTTCCTGGGTAAAATAAAATTTGCTGATTTTTTTTCCGCTCGAAATTTTTATGATACTGCATAAATGTTCAACGATATGTTGCGGACTCATTTTTCCGAACTGTGGTTTTGCATCGGCTTTAAGTTTACTAAACGTATTTTTTAAAGCAGGTGTATTTAGAATATCTGTCATGATTTTGAATTATTTTTTGTTTCTATACAATTGAAATTCCGTTTACATCTGTTGTAAGCGCTTCGCTCATAAAATCAAGAAAGGGTCTCATGTCAATAAAAGTTTTATTTATTGTTTTCACAAAATCTTTGCCCATCACTTCTTTGTCTGTGAATTTTTTAACCACCAAAAATTGTTTGTATCTCAACAGATCAATCGCCGGATCATTTGCATCAAATCCTCTTGGTACAGTTTTTAATTGTTCTCCTTTTAAAGTGCCGAAAGTTTTAATGAAGGTTTTACTTTTTACAATTTTTCTGAAAGTTGTTGGGTCGTAAGAAAATTCGTCCCTGATGCGTTTAAGGTCTTCTGAATTAGGGCCCCAGAATCCGCCGGCTGCAAATGAATTGCCAGGGCTCAGGTGAAAGTAATAACCGCCTCTTCGTAATTTTGTAGCGCGGCTAAAACTGCCACCCCAATGTGTATTGTAAGGGGTTTTCTCTTTAGAAAAACGCACATCACGATAAATACGGTGTAATGATTTTTTTCCGCTTTCTGTTTCAATTACATCGTGTTTATTCATTTCAAATAATAATGCATCAGCAAATTCTGCAATGTTTTTTAATTCTTTAAGGTAACGGTCTTTGTGGGCGTTAAACCAATCGCGGTCGTTATTTTGTTTGAGGGTTTTAAGGAAAGTAAAATTGGAAGGAAGAATTGTTGGGTGTGGCATAAGAAAATTTTACGGAATTTATTTTGGCAACAGCAACTTTTCAATTTCTGCAAGTTTGGTTTTGGCGTATGCATCATCTGGTGTTGCCCTGAGCGCTTCTTCGTAAGCAGATTGTGCTTCGCGGTATTTTCTTGCCTTAAAATACTTATCAGCTCTTGTAATAGCATCTTTGTACTTATTAGCGCCCAGTTCCTGACGCACGGCATGTTTTGTTTCTCCTGATTTTATTGTTTCTGTATTTCCCGGATTTGAAGTTGATTCAACAGGTTTAGAAATAGTTTCGGGTTCTTTTTTTACGACGGTTATTTCTGTTTTTACAGGAACAATTTTTTCTTCCGGTATTTTTTCTCCGACAATTTTTTCTTTCGCTTCTTTTTCTTTTTTCGCTTTTTCCTGTGCTAACTTTTCCTCTTCAGCTTTTTTAGTGGCTTCCTTTTCTTTTGCGATTTTTTCTTTAGCAATTTTCTCCGCTTCAATTTTAGCAGCAGCTTCTTTCTCTTTATTTGTTTTTTGTTCTGCTGCTTTTTGTGCGGCTAATTTTTCTTGTTCTGCCTTTTCTGTAGCTGCTTTTTCTTTGGCAATTTTTTCAGCTTCTATTTTGGCCGCGGCTTCTTTTTCTTTCGCGGTTTTTTGTTCTGTTGCTTTTTGTGCAGCCAATTTCTCCTGTTCAGCTTTTTCAGCAGCAGCTTTTTCTTTTGCGATTTTTTCCGCTTCAACTTTCCCTGCGGCTTCTTTTTCTTTAGCGGCTTTTTCGTCAGCTATTTTTTGCGCAGCTAATTTTTCCTGCTCTGCTTTTTCAGTTGCAGCCTTTTCTTTCGCAATTCTTTCTGCTTCAACTTTGGCCGCGGCTTCTTTTTCTTTAGCGGCTTTTTCGTCGGCTATTTTTTGCGCAGCTAATTTTTCCTGCTCGGCTTTTTCAGTTGCAGCCTTTTCTTTCGCGATTCTTTCAGCTTCCACTTTGTCAGCGGCAGCTTTTTCCTTTGCAATTTTTTCCGCTTCAACTTTCGCTGCAGCTTCTTTTTCTTTAGCAGCTTTTTCGTCGGCTATTTTTTGCGCAGCCAATTTTTCCTGTTCTGCTTTTTCAGTTGCAGCTTTTTCTTTTGCAATTCTTTCAGCTTCAACTTTCGCTGCCGCTTCTTTTTCTTTAGCAGCTTTTTCGTCGGCTATTTTTTGTGCAGCTACTTTTTCCTGTTCTGCTTTTTCAGTTGCAGCTTTTTCTTTTGCAATTCTTATTTCTTCTTCTTTATCTTTCTTAGCTTTTTCTTCAGCTAATTTTGCAGCTGCTTTACCGGCGTTTTCAAGACTATCTTTGCGACGTGCGTCTGCTTTTTCTTTCAGGCATAATTCCGCTTTAGGCAACTGTTCAACCGGATAGGGTTCTCCCGGAATAAGATTAATTGCTTTTTCAAAAAGTGATTTGGCAAGCGGACAATCTTGTTTATTCAGTGCTACGTCGCCTGACTTATTGTTGCCGCAAAAATTCTGCATTAGTGTCTGTTCTGCTTCTGCAATTTTCATAACAGTAGCAAGCCCTTGCTGAGTGGCAGCTTCATCGTCATCAAAATTTTTAATTTTTGGCAAGTAAACAATTTTTACAAGCGCATTCTGAAGTCCTGAATAGTCAATACCCGGAAATTTTTTTGCCATTATTGCCCCGCCAATACTAAATGAAGGAGTAAAATCCGGGTCATCACTTACCTCCTGCGGAACACCGGTAGTTGAAATGGCAAACCGTTTTGAATTGCAACCTGTGTAAGAAATCTCAATAATAAAATTGTCGTTTGGCGGAACCATCACTGTAAAATCTCCGTTTCCATCACTTGTAGTTTGGGCAACAACAGTAGTTCCTTTAAGTACCTTAATACTTGCTCCTGAAATGGCTCTTTCTTCTGATTCTGGTTTGGTGGTAAGTTTCCAGGTCCGTAATTCTACTTTACTGCTTATCTTAACTTTCCAGTTCTGGGCTTTCAGTGAAAATGAAAGTGCGAAAAGCAATACAAATATTTTAGTGAAATGTCTCATGAAAAAATCTCTCCTGTAAAGGATGAAGGTACAAAAATTCCGCCAAAAATAAATACAGATTCGTTTAAATCCGATGAATTGAGAAAATCAGAGAAGCAATTACATTTTAAAGCCTTTGGATGCGAAAAATTGAGTTAAATCCCTTCCATTTTTTTCTTTGCATTTACTAACCAAAGCAATTCGTCAATAAATTTTTTAGCGCGTTTTTCGATTTTTTCTTTGTCTGCCGGAGTTCCTTCCGCATTAAAATTTGCGGCAACTTTTGGAACCGGAAAAACTTCGCCTGAGACCAGGGCGTGCATTTTCCATAAAACAGATTGAAGTGAAAGTACTACCTGCGAACCTCCGAAATCGCCGGCAGAAACAGTTGAAATGGCAACTGGTTTTCTATGCCACTCATCATAGATCAGGTCAATTGCATTTTTTAAACTGGCCGGGTAACCTCCGTTATATTCTGGTGTAACAATAATAAGTCCGTCGGTTTTTTTTATTTTTTCAGCAAATTCAATTGCTTTTGCAGAAGGCTCTTTCTGGAATTTTAAGCGCTCATTAAAAAGCGGAAAATTAAATTCGTTAAGGTCAAGTACTTCAACGGTGGCCAGTTTTTGCTCTTCAATAAATTGTTTAAAAAACAAGGCCACCCAATGACTTTTTCTATCTGTGCGAATGCTGGATGAAAGAATGGAGAGGTGTATCATAAATTAATAAGATTGAGATGTAAAATTACCCATAAATTTCAGATGCCCCGCTTGTCGGCAACAGTATCTCATAAATTGAGTGTAAATTCACAAAAATCTTTAAAAGTAATAGCGCTATAAAATATTCAGTCGCAATTATGGTTTAGTGTCATTTGGTATTAATTGCCCGGAGCCTTTGACAAAGTTTTTGATTTTATTTTCGAAACAAAAATTCATGTATAAAAAAAAGAGCGCATTTATTTTGGTCTTATTCTATTGTGTTTTTAACACGGCCCGGTCTCAACCTTCTTTAATAGACACATCAATGGTTGTTTCAGGAAATAAGAATATAAAGATCCTGTACCTTAAACCTGATTCTTTTCCTTTGGTGGCATTAAGATTCTGTGCTTTTTATAATAACGGCCGGCAGATAAATAACATTACGAAAGATAAAATTATTGTGCGCGAATCAGAAAGTGAATGCGAGATCGTTTCTTTTGAAAAAATAAGTAAGGGAAAGGGGGCAAATGTTGCTCTTGTAATTGACCATTCCATTTCTATGCTTTCTCAGTTTGGCTTTGTAAAAGAGCTTTCTAAAAAGTTAGTTCTTGATCTGAATGATGAGCTGGATAAAATTGCTTTGATTGGCTTTGCAAGTGAAGTAGAAGAAAATACTGCACTTAATGGCAAACGAAAAGAGATTATTGAAAAGATCAATAAAATGAAAACAGCCGGAAATACTGCATTGTATGATGGAATAAATTCAGGATTGAAAAGAATGAAAAAGGCAATTGGTTTCAGGGCAATTGTTGTAGTAACGGATGGAGGAGATAATTCTTCTTTTATGTGGAAAAATTTTCTGATCCGTAAACTGGTGCGAAAAAAAATTCCGGTTTACATTGTAAATGTGGGGAATACTGATGACCTAAAATCAAGAGAGATCGCTGAAAGATCGCACGGAAATTATTTTTATTTGCAAAGTATGACGGGAATTGAGAGCATATTGAAAGAAATTCAGGTGAAAACCAAACAGCAGGTGATGTATAAAATAAAGTACAAGAGGTTAAACAACGTAGAAGAAGTAATCAAAGGAAAAATTGAAATTAGTTCAGATGGGAGCGAAATGAATCTGCGCGTTTTAGATTTCTAATCTACGAATCGCGAATAAAAAACGAATGCTACGAATCTGAATTGACTATTCGTAACATTCGTAAAAATTCGTGATTCGTAGATCATTTATTTTGCAAAGGCGAGAGTTCCGAGGTCTACTACTTCACTTGTGCCATCTAATCTAAGGGTAATTACTTTTTTGGTTTGATTAAATTTTCCCCAATTGGTATAAATTTCTGCCTGCACGGTGGTTGGTCCGTATAAGCCCTGGTTGCTGCTGCCGTAATAATTTACCTGTACTTTATAAGTGCCCCGCGTTGCTTTTTTGATCATAAAAACTTCCGGCCCGTAACCACCGGTAAAATCACTGCTGATTTTTCCTCCGCTGTTTGTTAATGGATAACTGTAAAAACATTTTTCCTGTTGCGGATCGGTTACCCACAGATCCATATCGCAATTGTCGGCATCCCAATTAATAACTACGCGCACATCAACAGGCATTGCCATTATTAAATTTTTGTCAAGAGAATCAAGCAATAATTTTTTCCCGCAGGTGGCAACGATGTGATTTATTTCGCAGGCGGTAAATGCTTCTATTTGAGGGAAGCGACCATCCCAATTGCGATTTACTACTTTGCAAAGCAGGTCAACCGCTTTCTGGTATTCTTTGTTCTGCGCATAAGCCAAACCAAGATCGCGGTAACTTTGTGGTTCTTCTTCGCCAATCTTTAAAACTTTTTCAAAAACAGAAATGGCCATTTTGTTTTCATTCATCTCCTGCAAACGATGTGCGAGAATGCGTAGTAACTGGCGATTCTCCAGATCAATTTCGGCAATATTACTTAGTACACGAATTGCAATTTTTTTATTTTTCAGTTTTATAAAATAATCGCTTGCATCAATATAAAAAGCGGGCAATTCAAAGTACTTTTTCTTCAATTCAATGTATGTTGAGTATGCGTTTGCTGCTGAAGTTTTTTTCAGTTCTTCCATATAAGCCGGGTTGGGCTCCCATTCTGCAATTTCTGTTTGCGCAGTGTTAGCATTTGCATCAGAAGGAGTTTCTTCTAAAGGCGTGAGTTCTTTACGGACTTCTGCCTTTAATGAATCTGAACCATCGCTAAAATTCCATTCATATAAAGCTGCATTCGAGAATGTTCCCGGAGGAATAAAGCGATTTACTTTAGCAGCGCCTTGTATGTTCTGTGTAGTAAAAACACTTCCTCTGAATGGCCTGTTTTCGTTTTCTCCCGTAAGTGAAACTTCAGTGCCACCTTTCGCTACAAAAACAAAATCCGGATTCAGTTCAAGTGATTATGAATAAGC
>JACMLS010001115.1 GCA_014379485.1 Bacteroidia bacterium
ATTATCTCCCATAAGAGCAGAGATCAATACGAGTAAAACTATTACAAATACATTTAGATTATTTGAAGGCTGACCTGCAAGCAAACCCGCTGTAAACAAAAGAGAATCTCCGGGAAGAAAAGGTGTAACTACGAGGCCTGTTTCGCAAAAAACAATAAGACACAATAAAAAATAAAAAAGATTGTGATGATTGTTTAAGAAACATTTTAAAAAATCTTTAGTGTGAAGAATGATGTCAAGCCATCCGCAATGTTCGTTCATAGACTTAGTATTTTGTCATAGAAGGTTCAACTTCATCTATCCATGCTAATACACCACCTTTAAGATTATAAAGGTTGGTAAAACCATGTTGTGCTTCTAATGCCTGAATTACTGATGCAGAACGTTTACCACTGCGGCAATGCACCACAACTTTTTTGTCTTTTGAAATACTATCTGCTTTATCCATTACCTCGCCCATGGGAATTAATTCTCCGCCAAGGTTGCAAATATCAAATTCGTATTCTTCACGAACATCAATTAATTGAAAGTCTGCTTTGCTTTCTCTTAATGCTTTTAATTCCTGAACAGTTATTTCCTTCATGATATATGACTAATAAATGAGGGACTAAAGTAAGTAAAAATTATACCGAAACACAAATGGTTTACAGTTTACGGTTTTCAGTTAGTTGGTTAAGGGTTTGTTGGTTCGTTTAACTCCTGATCAACTAACCGTAAACAGAAAACCCTAAACTAAACCCTCACAGCAACGCTTTCAGCGAAGGCTTGCTAAGTTTTATCGAAACAGGTCATCGGGGCTTTTGGGTCTGATCTCCATACTCCATTTAAAACCCTTGAGTTTCATTTCTTCGGGATTGAGATCTTTTATTGGCAATACCTGCGCGGTTGGTTTTTTCTTAAAAGTGATCTGATCAATTCCTTTTTCATTGGAGCGAATGGACATTTCTGAGCATTCTGTTTTATTTACTCCTATTATTTTTTTATTCTGCACCATGTAATAAACGGCCTGCGCATTTCCTTTTACGTTTATACTGTTTAATTTATTTTTCACAAAAAAACCTTCAATACTCCTTCCTTTTACCTGATTGAATTTAATACTATCCATTTTTTCGATAATAAAGGCATCGTCGGTTAAATTAAAACCGTAGATCGTTTTATTTCCCATTCTTATTGAAACAAGTTTTGCGGTCATCTGACTTTCTCCGTTCCACAACACCGGAGATTTGTAAAGCACCATTAATGAATCTTCTGTTTTAAAAACCATGCTGTCGCAAATGCCCTGCATATCGTTTTTAAAAAAACGGCAATTGTAGTAGGCGCGCAACACACGTGTGCTGTCTTTTACATTGTTCCATGCATAAAAAGTATCTGCTACCATATACAAAGTGTCTTTCTCAAAATACTGCGTGTAAAAAGGTTTGTTGCTGATTATGCTAAGGCCAGCTTCTTTCCAATACTCTGCTTTGCCACCACTTATAAAAGCGGTTTGCGAAGTGTCTCTTAAATAAACATGGCCTAACACCAAACCGTAACCTCTCTTTTTTTCGTAGTAAATAGAATCGCCTCTTAAAATTTGTTTTCCGGTATTGATCTCTGAATTTTTTAAGAGCTTGCAATTTTCATTGATGGTGCTGTACCAGCCAAGGTCTGTTTTTATTACAGTACTGTCTCCGCGGATGGTGCTTGGCCCAATAAAAAATGCGGTGCGCGAAACTGTATTGTATTGCAGCGTATCGCACTCCATAGTATAATCAGGATTTTTGAGTTTTACATTGTAACGAAACGACATTGTTTTACTGGGAGAATGATAATACCCGTTTTTACTGGTAAGCGTGTTGTTTTTTGAGCGGATAGTGCCGCCGTTAAAATAACTTGCGGTAGAGGTATTGAGATCATAGGTAAGAATATTTGTTGTAAGATTCATGTCTTTTTCTGTGCAGGAAACATTGCCTTCTAAGGCTGCCATTTTTGTATTGCCGTCGTATTTTAATTTATCGCCGTGCATAAAAAGTGTATCGCCCTGGTGTATGTTTACGTTGCCAAAAGCTTCGAGTGTATTGTTGTCGAAAAAATGAGAACTGTCGCAGGTCATTATTACGCCCTGGTGCACAAAAGTAACTCCGCCCAACAAACGCTGGCCTCCCATTTTTTTATCGTAAATTAATTTGCGCGCACCCCTCACTTCAATAAAATCTTTTTGCGCAGAAAGAAATGCGGGCAGCGCTGAAAAGATCAGAAGAAATAAAAAAACTTTTATGCAACGAAATAAATTCAAGATCAGAATTGAAAATGGTTAAATGCTGGTTCAAAAAAAAACTGCTTAATATAAAGCCCAATTCTTATTGCCAGGCAAACAGAACCGATGATAATAAGTAAAACCCTTATTCCGCTTTTTTTAGGAAAAACAAAAGCAGAAAGGAGAGGAATGGTATAAAAACAAATTGTTATGAGGTAAGAAACCGGTCTTATAATAAAACCTAAACTTAATTGATGGCCAGATAAATATTCTGCCACATCAATGATCCAGTAAAGAAACATTTGTCCGATCAGAAAAAAAGAAACAAAGAGCACAAACTTTCTGTATCGTTTTTTTTCTTTATCAATCTGGTCAGGAAAAGCGGCGTCCAATGGCTTACCACAAACGTTGCAGTAATTACTTTGAGGCGGAAGCGGGGCCTGGCAAGATGGGCAGTTCATGGTGCAAAAATAGCAATAATAATACCGTTTAGCTCAAAAGGTTTTGGATAGAACGGACAAGGATTGCCTTTTATGATAGCATTAGGA
>JACMLS010001116.1 GCA_014379485.1 Bacteroidia bacterium
TATTATAACTTAAAGATCTTCCGTGAGCTTCAGGAACACGATCTGAAAAAGAATTTTTATTTATCAAAGAAGAATTATCAAATCGTCCGCCAAGGCGAATTACAAACACTCTTTTTATTTTAATATCACTTTCTAAAAACGCAGTGGTATAATTATCTTTCATTGCTCTTTTGTATTGATTGTAAGACGATTTGTCATCGTACAAAAAATACTCTCCTCCAACACGTACCATAATTTTATTTGTAAGTGGCCGGCCAATTACCACTCTTCCCTGCGAAAGATTATTCTGGCCATGTACTTTGTTCGTGTCTAATAAAATCCTGTCAATATTATTACTGAAAGATGCGCCAACGTTTACTACACACTTACCAAATAGTTCTTTGTAAGTGAGTATGGAATAAAAATTTGTATTGGTAAGCGCAAAGAAATTTTTGTAACCGTTAAGACTATCAATATTTGCTCTGTTCATTGATAAATTAGACCAGTTAAAATACGTGTAGCATTTTATAATACCCGTTTCAGATGTTTTTATTCTGAAATTGTAAGAAGCGCCCCCACTTTGCGGAACGTTTACCCAATCTGGCCTTTGTTTAATAAGTGCAAAGTAAGGAGTGAGGTTTGTATAATTTGCATCAAAACCCATTGACGATTTTTTGTTTTTGAACAGATGATTGTAACCAGCGCTGCCACCAACAACAGAAATACTTGCAGAGGCCGAAGATTTATCTGGCAGATCTGTTGTTTCTAAAACAAGCACAGAAGAAAGTGCCTGGCCGTATAAAGATGAATATCCGCCTGTGCTAAAAACTGTTCCTTTAAACAGAAAGGGAGAAAAACGTGCGCGTTGTGCAATGTCTTGTACAGAGCTATTGAAAAAATTGTTTACTACCATTCCGTCAATTATCGTTTTTGTTTCTGCGTTGGTGCCTCCGCGTACAAACAAACCTTCGCTTTCGCCAACCTGCTGTGCGCCCGGTAAAGTTTTTATGGCTCCAACAATATCACCTTGCGCACCCGCGGTAGTTACAATATCCAACGGTTTAAGAATGGTAGATTTTTTTTCGTCGCTCGCTTCAATACTGCCGGCGGTAATTACAACTTCCTGTAAAGAGGTTGCAGATTCCATTAAAGGAACATTAAAAGTTTTTTCAACAGTATTAAGCTTTATCGGAATTTCAAAATTCTCAAACCCTGTTAAAGAAAAAATAATAAAAGCGTTTCCTGTATCATTTGCAGTAAACGAATAATTTCCCAAACTATCTGTATTTGTTCCGTCATAACTATCCTTAATAAATACGTTTACAAATTGCAGCGGCTTTTTTCTGTAATCAGTAACTTTTCCTTTTATTAAGGTTTGAGCGTTGCCGGCAATTGCTAAGAGAAGCAAAATGACAGGTAATGTTTTCTTTTGTATGCTCAGATTTTTCATAAGGACTCGACAAATGTAAAGTAGTTTATAAAATAAACCAAAAATTAATTGTTAAATTTTCTGTTTAGATTGTTATTTTTGCGCGGCCTTAGTTTTTTAGATCAATCATATTATAAGGAAGGCAATAATTTAATTTTTTCTGACCATGGCATTAATTGTAAAAAAATCAAAAATACCCAATGCCGGAAAAGGCCTGTTTACTACTAAAGCAATTGCAAAGGGAGAAAAAGTAATAGAGTACCGCGGAGAAATAATTGAGTGGAAGGCTTACGCGCAAAGAGTAAAGGATAATAAGGATGGGTACTTGTTTTTCCTGAGCCGCAATCATTGTATTGATGCGTGGTCAACTCCCCAATATAAGGCGCGTTACGCAAACGATGCAATTGGATTTACGCGTGTAAAAGGAATGCGCAATAATTCTCAGTATGAGGTAGAAGGAAAGAAAGCTTATATAGTTACTACAAGGGCTCTTAAGGCAGGCGAAGAAATTTACGTAGATTATACAAGAGAGTATTGGGTAAAACTACGCTACAACGTTCGTTTAGAAGCGGCGAAGAAGAAGGAGAAGGAAGAAGCGGCTGTGCGTAAAAAAAAGAAAGCAGAAGCAAGGGCAAGAAAAGCAGAAGCAAAGAAAAGAATTGCTGATCTGAGAAAAAAGAAAAGAATTGAAAAAAGAAAAAAAAATCTTGCAAAGAAAAAGAAAAAATGATTTTTTTCTTCGCTAAAAAAAAACCGGACGCATTGCATCCGGTTTTTTTGTGATCTGAATTCTTTTTATCTGCCCGGAGTAATGGAGTATCTTTTATTGTCTATACGGGTTCTGCCTTGAAAAGATACCAGTTTTATTCCGGCACTTAAGGTAAACTGGTAGCGTTCTCTAAAAGAGTTTTTGGTTCCGGAATCTGCGAAAGACACACGCTGAAAATTGCTCATTAAAAAGAATTTATCAAAGTCCAGTCCGGCAGCAACTCTAAACCCCAAGCCATTACGACCAAACTGTGTGTTGTTATAGTCTGAATCATAATTTCTGCTTATCTTAAGCATGTAATTGTAAACAGGGCCCACTTCAACAACAAATGGTCCGTAAATATTCCCCCCTAAAAGTAAGGGTACCTCAATTTTCTGCATTGCAAAATTATTTGTTGTCTTGTTGGTAATTGTTCCCTGCTCAATACAATAACTAATACCGGTTTTAAACTGAAAAGGGGCGCGTTGAGATAGCATAAACACACCAATGTTTAAATTACCTATGTTTTTACTTGTTAGCGTTTGCATATTATTCCTGCCGAAATTTCCTATTTCAACTGAGCTCGCACCAATTGCGCCCGTTACACCGTAACTTATTTTAGAATTTACCTGCGCATTTGCTAATGTTGAAACGGCAATTGCAAGGGCTGTACTGATTCTGATAATCGTTTTCATGATTTTAATTTTTATGATCGGTTATTTTTTTTTCTATACCGATAATACAATGGCAAATACCGCTCTGTTTTTTTTAAAATAATTTTATTGGGGGTATAGAACTGTTTTTCACTGCGATAGAAGTTTCAACCGAAAATGCGGTAAAAATTAATTTTCCTGATCTGGGAAATAAGTGCAGGGTTGGAATCTGATAACCATAACCGGGAATATTTTGTACCTTATGTTAATGAGAATTGAGAAGATAATTTGTCGTAAATTTGTTTGTACTTATTAAATGGAAAAGCCGAAACCAATATTTGACAAAAGAATTTTCTGGGATGTGAATTTCGAGAAGATAGATTATGATCTGCGCGCCAACTGGGTTATTGAGCGGGTTATGGAAAAGGGTGATGTGGAAGACATTCGTCAACTCAGAAGGTATTATGGTGATGAGAAGGTAAGAATAGCTTTATTAATATCGGGAAATTTATCTTGGTCCAGAATTCATCTGGCCGCTGCAATCATTGATGAACCAATAGAAAAATTCGGATGCTACGAATCAGCAAAGTTGAACAAGGGCAATGGATTTAACAGATTAGAATTTATTCAAAGTGAAAATTTTGACAAACCATGACTGAGTACAAAAGGTATAAAAAAGTTCATTCAATTAAAAGTACGTGAGTTTATAAATTAAGCATTCCTCTCCCAATCACCCAATCACCCA
>JACMLS010001117.1 GCA_014379485.1 Bacteroidia bacterium
AAAAGACTTTGCACAATATCAGTAGGACCGCATTTGTCTATATGTCTCAACCAGGCACCATCCGTCATATTAAACGGTGCGGCAGTGATGAGACGGGTTAGAACGGATTTTTTGTCCTTAAAAATCGGATCTGTTGCCGGATCATACAACACTTCATCAGCAACAAGTGAGTTGTACACATCCATCATACGGCCTTTAAAAAAATCTGCCGTATACCTGAAATATTTCATTTGCTCCGGACTATCATCTGCATTTCCGTATGCGCGTGCGGCAGCCAACGTACGCTCTACATAATCTTTTACTTTTGGTAAAATGTGCGGATAATCATCTATGTTCTGCAACATATAAAATAACTGGCGGTCTGTCAATTCACCTGCATAAGGGTTTCGTTCCTGCTCAACATAAACGGTCTCGCGGTATTTTTCTCCTTTAAAAGTAACAGCAGGTGCAAGCCTTTTGGTAATGAAACCAAGTTCATGCCAATAGGTAACCATTTTTGAATCTCCTGAGGGCACATTTGCACCTGTTGCAATATCAGCCGGATTATCGTCTACTCCCCTTGCCCACATAACACGCTCTGACATGGTGCCGGCGTAAGTAGAATACTGATCAAAAACATTTCCGTCGTTTTCTGTTTTCTCATCTAAAACATAATTAGCGAGAATTTTTTTTGCTTCTTCAAAAGTATCTTCACTTACTACATCATCAGGTCGCTGACCCGGCCACCAATGTGTATTGCATTCAAAAAAATCTGCCTGCCATGGAAGCGCCATGATGCGCGTAATATCTCCGGCAGAAAATTTATGTGCAATTCTAAAAGGACTTCTGAAAGTTGCCGGCTCATCTGCCAGAAAAGTCATTTCTATTCCCGGAAAGAACGGACCGCCAATGCAAGGTTCAAGCACACCACGATCTAGCATTGCAGGTTGTTCGCTTATAGGATAATCATCAAGCGGAATAAATTTTTCAGGAGTATCCTCAATAAAATCTCCTTTCGCCCAGTTTTCAAGATGCCTGTATTGTGTTTCTGTAACAGTTAACCAGGTAAGTTCTGCTCTTCTGTTATTGTACTTAGTAGGATCAGCATCTTTTGGAAGCGGACCTGTATAAGTCAACGCATCACCATTATCACCACTTAACTGCGGCATATAATAATAGTTTGCCTGCTTAACAACTTCTTTCAGGTTAAGAATATCAACCTTAGTATCATTCACAAAAACCTGGTCCGGATTTTTTATTTCAAGCGGTTTACGGATTCTTTTGAAAAGCGCTTCTCTAGCTTCTTTGCAATTCACGGTTTGAGTTTCAGGTTTTTTTCTTCCTGCTGTTGGTGGATTTTTCGGAATTTCTATTGAAACTTTATTGGATGACAGAATCTGAATATTGAGCGGATTAATAAAATTTCCGTTTTTACCGGAACCATGTCCGCGATAAGCCATTGCGTTTACCCAGGCATAATTAGATGCCCTGTATAAAACCGGGTAAATGTGTTTATAGAATTGTGTTTTTTCTTTTTCATTTTTTGCAGATCGTTCTTTAATTCGATCGTACAAACTAACCAGGTTGTATGTACTGGGAGCAAATTTAGGAGGTGTAACAAGTACCCAGGCGCTGTCTGCTTTCAGTTCAGTTCCATCGGGCAATGTAACTGTTGCGTTAATAGTTCCGTCAGAAGTAGTATCGTACCAGTTTGCATTGTTTGCGTACTCTCTTATATAATTATCCGGAATAAGAGAGCCTGATTCTCCTGAACCCCCCAATACAAGCAAACGGCCTTTTTCATCTGTACGTATTTCTCCGAGCGTGATCTGTTTATCTTTTATTTTTCCATCGTCAAATACTTCTGCGGGTTTGTTGACACCACTGATAGATTTGGGTTGCGGACTAATGATCCATTCTGCACGTGTATCAGGATTTACCAGTTCATTTGAATGATGGGTGAGCGGATTTCTGAGATTTTTATTTGTGTATACCTGGTTATACCTTCCGGCAAACTGATAATAAGAAGCTTTTTTATTTGCAATTTTTACATGCCAGTTGATCTCGCAGTTGCTTGCGGTAAGTTCTTTTATTACATTTCCTTTACTGTCAAAAGCATATACACGAAACCGCGCAGCCTGTCTTTTTACTCTTCCAAGCGCATCTTTAAATTTGCCTGATGAATTAGGATCTTCCCACGGAGATTCTGGTCCGATAAAATATTCATCCGGACTATTTCCTACCCTTGCAATGCCTATGCCGGGATAAATTTTTACACTGGCAATTTCATTTGCGCCAGTGCGTTTTTTTGTTTCTTTTGCCATACTGTTTTTTTTAATTGTGTAATGATTTAATGTTTATGCTTGAATTTGTTTTCCAGAAATCGTTTGTATCCCACGCAAAAACGGAAGCGTAATATTTTTGTCTTTGATCCAGGTAATCGTCAAATAAATCGTTGTAAGTTTTTTCATACGCAGCAAGCGCGCTGTCTGAATCAGTTGAAAGTTTAACAGCAACAGCACCGGCTGCTTTTACGCCCATTTTTAAAGCCGTGCTTATGCCTTGCGAAGAAAGCGGATCAAATGCAGCTGCTGCATCGCCGGCAGAGATCCAGTTGCTTCCGCAGATCTTTTCAGGTTTTTCGCTATTGGCATACCTGAAAGTTAATTCTGAAAATAATTCTTTTGCAGGCACTATCTCTTTAAGCAAAGTAGTTTCGCCAATGCCTTCGTAAAATTTATTTGCATCGGCATACATTTTAAAATAATCTGTTTTAGCATTGGTAAAAAAAGAAAGAACTCTTTTGTTGCCAGGCACACAGGCAGAATACCACCAGCCATTTGGAGCCGCCTCTATAATACTTTGCGTTGCAATTTCATTTCCTTCGCACTCAAACGAAGAGGTGATTGACATAAGCGAATCGAAACGAAACAATGGTACAGAAAGTTTTCTGCTTAACACACGCGCTCTTCCTGTACAATCTACAAGAAATCTGCAATTGAGTGAGCGCTGTTCTGCTTTAACATTAAAATTAATTTTCCATTGATCGATATCTGTTTCTATTTCCAATTGCTCACAAGTAAGATATTCAACTCCTGTTTGCATTGCCGTATTCAAAAGACAATTGTCAAACTCCGCCCTGTTCAAATGCCAGCCATGACCGTTTGGGTTAAATAAAGAATCTTTCCACACCGGAGTTTTATTTGCCCAAAGAGAAACAGAATGATAAGCCGCCATGTGTGCCGCATCAAGCGAACGAACATCGAGGTTCAGTTCAGACAAAATAGTTTTGGCAGTAACATCAAGGTTTTCTCCAACGGGTTGTGCGCTTACAGACTTCTTGTCTAAAATAATTGTTTTAAATCCCTTTTTACAAAGAGAAATAGCTGTTGCACAACCGGCAGGCCCGGCTCCCAATATGATCACATCATACTGTTGCATCAGCATTGAATTTTAAACCACTATTCTTCAATTGACATTAATTTTAAAAAAACAAGAGTGGCTAAAATAGCAGAAATACCTTATAGTTCATACAGGTTATCTATAAAGAGGATGAAATACTTTAAGACTTAATGGGGAATTGGATTGAATGAAGTGAAGCCTGTAAGACAGGTACTAACGCAACACAAAAAAAATAATGTAAAATTTATTCGCAGGTAACTTGGTTTATTCTCTCTTCAAAATCCTTCATTCCATCATCATTAATACAGAAATCGCGCGAGATCTCAAAAAACTCAGTTGCTTCTTTCAATTTTGCTTCAGAATCTTTTCCTGCTTTTATTTCGTTTGCATATTTGATCATATTGCATTTGTGAATTTTAGCATTCTTAAAATTATCAGACTCTCCACCGCAAGAACTTAATAAAGTCATAACGGCAATTGCACAGATCAGCTTTTTCATTTAGCGTTTTATTGGTTGATGAAAAGCTAAAGTAGGGGAAATTTACGGCAATGGTTTGTTTTGCGGGAAACTATTTACTTTGGGTGGGTTTAAACCGAAACGATTTTAAACCTGTGTTCTGATTATTCAGCAGGGACATTAAAAATAAAACCAACTCCAAAAACATTTTCAATACTTAAAGACGGATCTTCTTTCAGGTATTTACGGATCTTTGTAATAAAAACATCCAGGCTTCTGCCCAAAAAATAATCGTTTTCTCCCCAAAGCTCTTTCAGCATTTCTTCGCGCTTTACAACATTGTTTCTGTGCTTGGATAAATAGTTAAGAATGTCGCTTTCTTTTTCTGTGATCCGTTTTGTTTTACCGGCTATGGTTAAGGATTGATTAATAAAATCAAATGTGTAGTTGCCTATTGAAATAATTTCAGTTTTGGTTTCGCTTTTATTTTCCGGAATTCTGCGAATAACAGCTTTTATTTTCCAGAGCAGTTCTTCTTCATCAAATGGTTTTGTAATATAATCATCAGCCCCCAGGCCATAACCTTTTAGTTTATCTTCTTTTAAAGACCTTGCAGTAATAAAAATGAGGGGCATTTTTTTGTCTGTTAACCTGATCTCTTTTGCCAGCGAAAATCCATCCATCTTTGGCATCATCACATCCAGAAGGCACAAGTCAAACTGGTTACTATGAAATGCTTTTAAGGCAAGTTCCCCGTCCTTACAAAGTTTTACCTCAAATCCTTCGGTCTCCAGGTAATCAACCAAAAGAACCCCAAGGTTCAGATCGTCTTCTGCAAGTAGTATTTTAAGTCTTTCTTTATGCATAAGGTAAGGTAATTGTGAATGCTGTTCCCTCTCCTTTTTCGCTCTCTAATTCAATTGTACCGCCATGCAGTTCAATAATTTTTTTTATATAGGCTAAACCAAGACCAAATCCTTTAACGTCATGAACGTTACCGGTAGGAACCCTGAAAAATTTATCAAACACTTTCTTCTGATATTCCTTATCTATTCCAATTCCCTTATCAGCAATAACAACAACTAAATTTTCAGCGCTATTGTATGTTTTAATGGCCACTTCAGGTTTCTCTTTAGCATATTTTATAGCGTTGTCAACCAGGTTGCACATGGCATTGGTAAGGTGTGTTTTATCGCCCATAATTACAAACCTTTCTGCTCCGAGATCCAATTTTAAATTCCCTTGTTTGTTTTCTATTTGAATACTAATAGACTTTAAAGAATCTCTGATCAGCTGATGAAAATCCAACTCGGTCTTTTGTATTGGAATTTCTCCTCTTTCCAATGCGGTCATACTTAACACCTGTTCAACCTGCAGCCTTAGTTTTTCATTTTCTTCTAATATGATTGCTGAATAATGTTTTATTTTTTCTTCCTGCTTAATCGTTGAATCTTTTACAAGCATTTTACCTGCCAAAGCAATGTTTGTTAAAGGTGTTTTAAATTCGTGGGTCATATTATTTAAAAAGTCTGTTGTGTGCTCTGATATTCTTTTCTCTTTTATGAGCGATAAAATTGTGCGCCAGAACATAACAAGCACAACAAGTATCAGAATAACAGAAGTAATAAATAATACTCCCATCTCTTCCATAATAAACTTTTCTTTCTCAGGAAAAATCAGTTTCAATTCAAAACCGCTATTACCGGCCATTTCATCTAAACTTTTATTATAACAACCTTGCGGATGCGGCAGTGTGTCTTTTGAAACACTTCTGTTTTTACTTACGTAGAAATCTGGTTTTACAACCTTAAAAGTATAATCGACATGAAAGTTGTAATAATTCATATAATGATTAAACAGCGAGTCTATTTTATGCGTTTCATTCTTTCCAATACAGGCTTCCATATTTCTGCATGTTTCTTTATCAGCAGAAAGCGCTTCGGTTGTTCTTGCAAGCACCATGTTGGCCTTTTCATTAAACAAGTCTTCTTTTATTTTTGCTGTCTGAAAAATCCAGTTTACCTGTATAATGAGCACTACTAATAATGCCACAGAAGAAATTGCTATGAATAAGTAGGTGCGGTTCGCTTTCATACAGAACTGCAAAATTACCCATTTTCTATGGTATGTAAACTGTATTAACAAGTCGTTAACAAGCAAATAACTACTCTGCAACAAAATGCTGTTTCAATAACAGGTATATTTGCAGGGCAGAAAGGAAAAATGATTCATTATTTCCGGATAGCCGGATCAATAAAAAAATCTGAAATAAAAAAATTTAATTATGAAAACCTTGTTGCTGATTACATGTGCCCTTTTAAACCTGGCTACTTTTGGACAGGATTATACTAAAAAATTAAAAAAAGTAAAAACAGTTGATGAGGCCAACACTTTTATTAAAGAAAACCCAACACTAAATGCAGAACTACTTGAATTAAATTCAAATGCCGACAGCTCAGAACTATCAAAAAAAATATACGGAGGTAAACTTCTTAGCACCATTTCAATTGAAGGCAATACATACAAAATACTTGAGATCAAATCATCCGTTATATTCAGGGCAAGTTATATCTATTTAGATGCGTCTAAACTTTCTATACAGCAAATAGACTCGCTGAGAAAAGTTATTATTTCTAAATATAGAAATGGTACCTCATTTCCTGAACTGGCAAAAGAATATAATATGGATGGAAATCCAACCTGCGACCTTGGGTGGGCTGCAGAAGGATTAATGGTTAAAGAATTCTCTGCAGCAGTTAAAGAACATAAAAAGGGCGATATATTTACAGTGGATGTTCCCAGCAAGGTATGGTACCATGTAGTGCTAAAGACATTTGACGACCGGGAAGTAAAAACATATTCTATTCTTAGAATAAAGAGCAGCAACTAAGCTCCGCTTTGCAAGCTGCACTAATTTTAAAAAGTCAAAAAAACATGATCCGATTTCTCATTTCATCAATTTTATTTGTCTCATTAGTTTCCATTACTTTCATTTCATGCAACGCACAACACAAAACAAGTTCTGCAACCTTCTCAGAAAATAATCTTCCTGCCGAAGACCCTTATTTTGTAAAGACTAAAGACACCATTTCATTATATGGCCCGCGCAGTATAACACGCAATATACTGCAGGATAAAAACGGAAATTTTTGGTTTGCCACCTGGCAAGGTATTATACGTTACGATGGTAAATTCTTTACAAATTTTACTTTGAAAGAAGGACTGAGACATTTTCATATTTTTTCTGTTTCAGAAGATAAAACCGGCAACATTTGGTTCGGCACAATTGGTGGAGGCATGTACCGATACGATGGAAAATCTTTTACATATTTCACAACTAAAGACGGCCTTGCCAGCAATGTTGTTTGGTGTATACTGCCAGACAAATCTGGTAACATTTGGTTTGGTACTGATAACGGAGTAAGCCGCTATGATGGAAAATCTTTTATCAATTTTACAACGAAAGATGGTCTACTGCACAATTCTATTCTTTCTATGATGCAGGATAAAACCGGAAAAATCTGGTTCGGTACTCAGGGCGGTATAAGTTGTTATGAAACTACAACAGACATGAGTAACGGAGACTCAACTAAACGGCAAGCAGGTTTTACCAATTTTACAAATGAAACAAGTTTACACTTTATTGGCGTTTGTTCAATACTGGCAGATAAAACCGGTCACATATGGATTGGCAGCCAGGCCGGGCTTAGTCGTTATGATCCTTCGGCTTCGCTAAACACTGGCAGAAAATCTTTTACAACTGTTACTACAAATTCAAGTCATGTTTTTGAAGACAGATCAGGAAAGTTTTGGATGAATGCCAGTAGTACCAACCCACAAAATATGGTTTTGTACAGGTACGACCCATTAACAGAGCCCGGTACCAAGGAAAATTCTTTTACCGAAATTATAGTGAAAAACGATCAGAAGGATCCGTTCACCAATCAAATTTTTGGTGTTACTGAAGATAGAAACGGAAATATCTGGTTCGGCACTGTAAATGGAGTATGTTATTATGATGGAAAATCTTTTACCAATTTTTCTGAACATTAAAAAACTCCGGCTCCATTAACAAGTCATTAACAAGCCAATAACTACTAAGTAACAAGGCCTGTTTTAAATTTGGGCTAATTTAGCTGATAAATTAAAAATATAAAAAATTATCATTCAGAAAGATGAAAACAATTCAACTAACTTTAATTACAATTGCCCTTACAATTATTGCGGCATGTGGCTCTACAAAAAAAACAACATCAACTGTTTCTGCAACTCCAGTCACTACCACTACACCAAACAATTCAACGTCGCCAACAGGCCCTGTGCTATTTGCAGTACCCGCAAAGTCTGCAGACGGAATTTATGCTCCGGGTAATGAAGAGCTAACTGCAATACAGTCGCAATACAAAGAAGTTACTCTTGACAAATTAAAAGAAGGTTATACCCTTTATACCGCAGGCGCCTGCATCGGTTGCCATGGCGCTGACAACATTTACCATCATGATGCAATGCAATGGAAAAACATTATTGACGATATGGCCATAAGAGCCAATATAACTGAAGCGCAGAAAGATGCTGTTTACAAATACGTTCTTTCTATAAAAGCCACCCAGCCAAAATAAACCAAACATTTTTTTTGCCAGCCGTTCTTAGTATTCAAATCAGAAAAAAAATAAAATGAAAAACAACACAATTACACTGCTTTTACTTTTGCTGTTTCTAAACGGCATTTCTCAGAATGCAAAGAATAAGAATTTTTCATTTGAATATAAAGGAAGGAATACTGCCTCAGCTAATGAAGAAAAATTAAACAGCGCAAAATCTGTTTGTGATATTACACCTGAATTATGGCAAAAGCTGTTGTTACCTTATACCGAACGCATAGACCTGGATAAACTTCGAAAAATTGGCAACTCACAGGAATTTTATATTGCCCCCCAGGAAAACAATTACAACAATTGTATTAATAATAATTACAACAAGATCGTTGAGTATGTTTCTGTAGAAATTTCAACCTTCAGCAATGGCAAAAAAAAATTTACTGGCCTAAGCTCAAATGAGAACCTGACACCTGAACAAAAAAATATTTTAAACACAGCTGAACCTGGTACGGATATCTATATAAAAATCAGGTTCAGACACAAAAACCAGGCAATGAACACTATTGGTGCCGATAATAAAATAATAGAAGGAGAATTGTCAGTTACCATAGTTCCTGAGCAAGAAGCTGAATTTCCCGGAGGATTTAAGCAATTTTCAAAATACATAACAGAAAATATTTTCAATAAAGTTTCAGGAAAAGAAAATTCAGAAAAGATAACCTGGGCAGCTGTGAGTTTTACAATTAATGAAGAGGGCCGGGTGGTTGACGCAAAAGTATCAGGAACATCAGGAGATTTGAAAATTGACCAATTGATAATACTGGAAGCGATTAATAAAATGCCGAAATGGAAGCCTGCACAAAACTCGAAAGGAGAAAAAGTTAAAGAAGAATTCAGTATTCCGTTTGGCAATGGAGGTTGCTAATACTTTTCTATCTTTAAATTATGAAGCAAATACTTTTCCTTCTCTCACTATTAATTTTTATTTCCTGCGGCCCGGCTGAGTCAAAAAAAATTCCTTCTCAACAATCAAAAAACGATACTTCCTTTGACTCTTATTTTGTTGAGAGCAGCGATACCGTTTCTACACATGGGCCCCGCAACATTACCCGCAACATTCTTCAGGATAAAAAGGGAAAATTCTGGTTCGCCTCCTGGGAAGGAATTATTTGTTACGACACGTTGACAAAGCTTTTTACAAATATTACATTAAAAGAAGGTTTGAAACATTATCGCGCATTTTCTCTTTTGGAAGACAAAGCAGGAAACATTTGGGTTGGCACAACTGGAAACGGAGTTTACTGTTTTAATCTTTCTGCAGAATCAGGCTCTGATAAAAAATCATTTGTCAATTTTACTACAGAAGATGGCCTGGTAAATAATACCGTTCTATGTATTCTGCAAGATAAAGCAGGTAACATTTGGTTTGGCACTGAAGGCGGAGTTTGCCGGTATAATTCTTCAGCAGAATTCAATACAAATGCTAAATCCATCTTTACAAGTTTTACATTGAAAGAAAATTTACTCAGTAAAGATATTTTTTCTATCTCTGAAGATAAAACAGGTACGCTCTGGTTTACTACCCGATCTGATGGCGTGTTTTGTTATGATCCTTCGAAAGAACTAACAACAGGCGAAAAAATATTTACAGCATTTAAAAACAAAGATGGCGTGCCCTTTACAGATGCCCGCTCAATACTGGAAGATAAAACCGGAAAAATATGGATTGGCAACAGGAACGGATTGTGTTGTTACAACCCGTTGGCAAATCTTAATGAGGGCCCTTCGACAGAGCTCAGGACAAGCCCTTCGACAGAGCTCAGGACAAGCGAAAAATTATTTATCAATTTTATTAAAGGTTTTGTAACTACCATTTATGAAGACAAAACAGGTAAGCTGTGGTTTTGCACCAGTGAAATTAATATTAATGGAATTTACTATAGCGGTTCTGATGAAGCGAATAACAGAGAACGTGATGATGGAATGGCTCTTTACTGTTATGATGGAAAAGTTTTTACGAAAATTACTGAACGATCTGATCTTAATGACAGGCAAATTTTTGGTGTTTGTGAAGATGAAACGGGAAACATCTGGTTTGGCACAATGCAAGGAGTAAGCAGGTATAACAGAAGCCGCGAAAATCATCCCTGCAATAAAAACACCTGTAAACATGATTTGAAAGTGCAACAAGACATTAAAGAACATAATGAAGAACTTTCTAAATCGTTCACCAATTTTAAAGAGTAACAATGACCTTTTCAAAATCTCAAATTAAAATAATTCAGTATTCTGTTTTGCTTTGAAGGCGGTTAGGTGCCTCTGACTAAGGCGTGGGGATGCGGAGAAATAAAGGTTAAACATCTTTTGTATCTTTGCGCCTTAGCGGGGCAAATTGAAATAAAATTTTATTACACTTCTGATATCTCACAATTAAATAAATGAAAAAAATATTTTTATTAATTACCATTTGGTTTTGTCTTAGTCAGGTAACTGCACAAACAACCTATTCCAACGAAGTTGAGGAACAAATAAAACAGGTTGAAAATAATTTAGCAGGGCGTGTAAAGATAGATGGCAAAACGCACAGCATAGCAGAGCGGATGGCCTTTTTTAATGTAAAGGGGCTAAGCATTGCTGTTATAAATAATTACAAAGTTGTTTGGGCAAAAGGATACGGCTGGGCAGATGAAAAAGAAAAACGACTTGTTACTCCTCAAACTTTATTTGAACCGGGCTCCATAAGTAAATCATTAAACGCTGTTGGTATTTTAAAATTAGTGCAGGATAAAAAACTGGATCTGAATGTTGATATAAACACTTATTTAAAATCCTGGAAATTTCCTTACGATTCGCTTTCAAAAAACAAAAAAATTACGCTTGCCAATTTACTCAGCCATACTGCCGGCTTAAACGTGCATGGTTTTCCGGGTTATGACCGCAAAGCAAAAATTCCAACAGTACCAAAGGTATTGGATGGCAAACAACCTGCCAATACACCTGCAGTGCGTTCTGAATTTGAACCGGGTTTAAAATTTCAATATTCCGGCGGAGGAACAACTATTTCGCAATTAATCATTACCGATGTTACAGGGCAGCCTTACGATAAATTCATGTACGAAAACGTGTTGAAGCCAATGGGTATGACAAGCAGTTTTTATTCTCAACCTCCGCATTCAGATAAATTAAAACTTGTAGCCACCGGTTACTACAGAGATGGAAATGAAGTTGGAAACAAATTCCATGTATATCCCGAACAAGGTGCTGCCGGTTTGTGGATGACACCTACTGACCTGTGCAATTATATTATTGAAACGCAACTGGCATATGAAGGTAAATCATCAAAAGTTCTAACACCTGAAATGACCAAACTTCGTTTAACACCATACATAGATAAATCTGCAGCGCTTGGTGTTTTTATTCTTGAAAAGGGAACTGAAAAATATTTTGTACACGACGCTGGTAACGAAGGTTTTTGCGGAGTCTATTTTGGCAGCCTTGAGGGTGGTAACGGAGTTGCGGTTTTTTTGAACACAGATAATGGCAGTATTTTACAGGAGCTCGTTAACAGTGTGGCAACTGTATACAATTGGAAAGATTTTTACAAACCCGTCATTAAAAAAGAAATTGAAGTGCCTGAACCTGTTTTAGCAAAATATGCCGGAACTTATGTTTTTGATGGTTTAATTATAGCCATATTAAAAAAAGCAGATGGTTATTATTATTTAACTGACGGCATATACAGCAAAATGCACTTTACTACAGAAAAAGATTTTTTTAATGAAGAGTTTTCCTCTGAGAAAACATTTTTAGCTGATGGCTCCGGAAATGTAAGCGGGTTTTTGCGCTCTTTAAATGGCGAGTCTCTTTCTACGGCAATAAAAATTACAAACACTGATAGTTTGACAGCCGCTCCGGGACAGATCAATACAATGGCATGGTATTTACTTGAAAATAAACAGTTCGACAATGCGATCACTTTTTTAAAACGTGGCATTACGCTGGCACCAAATGATCTGGCAGCTATAGGCAACCTGGCACATTGCTATTTATTTAAAAATGATTATGCTACTGCACTTAAACTTTATAAAGAATTTCTTGCCAAAGCAAAAGAATCAAATTCAGGATTTAAAAATATGATAGGCGGAGATTTTGTGATTTTTAAAAATAAAGGGTTTGACACTTCTTTAATGGATAAAGTTTTTACCGATTTAAAATTGAAAATTCCTGACGCTTATAAAAGCAATTGACCAATAAATGACGCAGGCCGTTTAAAATCTTCTCTTTATCTTCAAATAAAAACGGTTGGAAGAAATACCTGCTATTTTTCATTCCCAAATACTTTCCATTAAATTAACATTAGCGTAAGCATTTTTTCTTGAACTTTAATGATTGAAAAAATTGCTTCATAAAAATGGCAGGATACCGATTTAAGAATTTTGTTGCCGATCCCAAATCAAAGTTTGATGAGTTGTTTAAAATATTTAAACAGCTTATTACTCATACAAGCGGCGATGTTGAGGAAGCGCTTGAGTGGTTCAAACACCTCGATAAGGAATATGAATTGACCAACGAGGATTATACCTTAGACGATTTTATTGCTGAACTAAAAAAACGAGGCTACCTGCGCGATAAAAACGACGGTACTGGAGGAATGTCTATTACGCCCAAAACAGAACAGGCAATCCGCAACAACGCGTTAGAACATATTTTCGGAAAATTAAAAAAAGGCGCAGGCGGAGAGCACAAAACAAAATTTACAGGTAAGAACGGAGAAGAGACCAGCAGCGATCTGAGAGCTTATGAGTTTGGCGATTCGCCGCAAAGTATTGCCATGGTAGATTCTATTAAGCAGGCGCAAATAAACCATGGCAGCGATGATTTTAAATTAACCGAAAACGATTTGCTTGTTGGCGAACAGGAATTTAAAACACAAACCGCCACTGTGTTGATGATTGACATTAGCCACAGTATGATCTTGTATGGCGAAGACAGAATTACACCAGCAAAAATGGTGGCCATGGCAATGGCAGAAATGATAAAAAGAAATTATTCTAAAGACAGTTTGGATATTATTGTTTTTGGAAATGATGCATGGCCAATTCAGCTTAAAGACCTTCCGTATTTACAGGTGGGACCTTATCATACAAATACTGTGGCTGGTTTGGAATTAGCCATGTCCATTCTCCGCAAAAAGAAAGCAAGCAACAAACAAATTTTCATGATCACAGATGGCAAACCATCTTGCTTAAAAGAGAACGGAGAATACTATATGAACAGCAATGGTTTAGACAGAAGAATTGTAAATAAATGTTTAACGCTTGCCGCTTCGTGTAAACGCAGTAAAATAGATATTACCACTTTTATGGTGGCAAGCGACCCTTACTTGCAAAATTTTATTGATGAGTTTACAGAAGCAAACCAAGGCAAGGCGTATTTTACCGGCTTAAAAGGTTTGGGCGAAATGATTTTCAGAGATTACACAAATAAAAAAAGAAAAAAAATTTAATTATGACAGCACCCGTTATTAAAACATTAGGCGAATTAGTAAAAAGCGGATATAAGTTTTTAAGCATTAAAGATGAACTGCGCGAAAATTT
>JACMLS010001118.1 GCA_014379485.1 Bacteroidia bacterium
CTTTCGCTCGCAGTATTTTTGATTATACTTAGTGCTGTACTTCTTCTTTTCAGATCTTTGGTAATCAGACCTACGCTTTTTAATTCTATAAGCGGCGGTGCTTTGTCAGGAATTGTTGCCGGGCTATTAGGAACCGGTGGCGCCATTCGCGGATTAACCCTGGCGGCTTTTAATCTTGAGAAAGAAGTTTTTATTGCCACCTCTGCCATTATTGATCTTGGAATTGATTTTAGCAGAAGCATTGTTTATTTTTCAAACGGTTACATGCATAAACATGATCTGTATCTGATTCCAATATTACTTGTAGTAAGTTTTGCCGGAACTTTTATCGGGAAAAAACTGCTTAAGTTTTTCACTCAAAAACAATTTAAGCTAACCGTTCTTTTACTTATACTTGTTGTTGGTGTTGTTACCTTGGTTAATCAGATCAGAATTTATTTATAGAATGTAAATTTGTTTTTTCGGTTACCTCCTTATAAAAATTCTTTATCCGGTTTTCAGATGCAAGATTTTCTTTTCCAAATTTTCCGGTTATGTACATTGCTACAAAAACAAAACACACACTTACAACAACAACAGTATATTCTTTCTCTAACGCAGAAGTAAGATTGTTTGCAAAATGAAACAGAATTGTACTGATAATGCTGCCCTTGCTGAAATTAAATGCTGAGGTAAGTAAAATGGCTCCTATAAAAATGGCAAAGAAAAAACCAAAGCTGATGAATAAGGAGAATTGAAACCTCCACAAGAAGAAAGGTAAGTGCCAGCTGGCCCAGATTAATGTAAGAAAAACTGTGGCTTTAAATGCCGTATTTTTTTCCTGCAGGTGTGGAAGTAAAAAACCGCGCCAGCCGAACTCTTCAAAGACTGAGTAAGTGATAAAGGGAAGGATCCATCCTGCATAGCTGATTGTTGAGCTCAGGTGAAATTGCTCTTGCGTTACTTTAAAAGTATACCATTTGCCTGTAAACAGCGGGTAGATCAGCATTCCCAAAACAAAAAAAAGAAGCGGGCACGAAGAAATTAAAAGCGATTTTCTGTTCAGGTTTTTAAAACTAAGTGTGGAAAAAAGTTTTTTTATGCCGGTGTTTCCGTAAAAAATTGCAGCGCATGCAATTGCTCCTATGAATGGGCCTAATGCGCCCAGGTTGTAAATTAAGTTGAGCTGATCAAGACTTAAAGTTCCGTGCCGGTACAAAAAATAGCTTGTAAGGGTTATGCCCCAGGTAATAAAAAAAGTAATTCCGCAAAATGCAAGAATAATCCTGTTCATTTATTTCTTTTTTTGATTTCACTCAGATACGCATGAATTATTCTGACATATTGAAATGGCTGAAAAAATTAATCTTTGAGCATTTTATGTCGCCGGATCTTTACACGTTCACTCACTTCAAAAAAATAGAGCCCGGGTGCAAGAAAATTAATGTTAAGTTTAATAAAACCGCTCCTGGCGTACATTTTTTTCTTCCAGATGAATTTGTCATGCTCATCTGTAATGACCAATTCACAGAAACCTGTAAAATTATCTCCGGTGTAAATAATAACTGTATCTCCAACAGAGACCAAAGAAGAATCTTCGTGGAAACGAACCTGATTAATTTTTGCCGGGAGAAGTATGGACTGAAAAAAGATAAACGCAAACAGAAAAGTTCTCATGAGTTTTTTAATTAGTGTTTGTAAAGTTGAAATAAGGAAAGGGATCTGCAAATCTTAATGCTCATGCAGTGGTATGATGGTTATCATTAGCCGGAAGCTTTTATCTGGTCAACTTTGAATAAGATTTGTTTGTCTGACCGAATTACATTTTTATTTTTTAGACGAACGAAAATAGTGTTAAATAAAGGGGAAATGATAACGATAAAAAAAACAGTAAGCCTTATTTTTATTTCTGTAAGCACATTTTTTTTACCTGGGCAGGAACAGGCGGAAATGTTGCTCGGTAATATGAAAGCTGACAGTGCAACAGTTACAGCCATTGCAATTTACCCGGCCGCGGCAAGAAAGAATATTCTGGAAGCCTGCACTTATCCTGATGCGCTTGTAAAAATGGAGGAAAAGCAAAAAACAACGAGCGGACAATTCAGAAAACTGCTCGAGCCTTATTCAAAAGAAGTGCAGCAACAATTGTGGGAAATGACCCGGTATCCTGGTCTTATCGTAAAACTTGATAGGGCTGATAAAAAAAGTAAAAAAGAAATTGAAAAAATTGCCGCAGCTTATCCGGAAGAAATAAGAGCTTCCATAAAAACAAACGCAGGCAAGTATGCTGAAGTATTTACAGCAATGAATAGGCAGAACAAACAAAACGAAACTGAATTCAATCAGTTTAAGAAAGAATATCCTGAAAAAACACAGGAAGCGTTGAAAGCAGTAGTGAATTACCCTGAAGTAGTAAGTGTGCTGACTTCTGATATGCGAAGCGCCGTAGTAATCGGAGATATTTATAAAAGAAAACCTGATTGGCTGATGGCGAAGATGGACTCTATCAGTACTGCCTACGCTGCAAAAAATGCACAGGATATGGAGGAGTGGAGAAGAGGTCTTGAGAAAAATCCGGAAGCAAAAAAAGAAATGGAAGAAGCCGGAAAAGAATTTGCGAAAGATAATGGTTACACAACAGAGAATACTGTGCGCACAGAAACTATTGTTGTTAACTATGTTTACGAACCTTATCCGTATTGGTGGGGTTATCCTTACTGGTACGATTATCCGTATTGGTACCCGCAGCCAGTATATTATAACTGGGGTTATTATTATGGCCCTGGTGGAATTGTTTATACAGGTTACCCCTCGCCCTATTTTACCTATTGGTATTTTCACCATCATCATCACCATTATCAGTATCCGCATTTTTCTGATTATTGCATCGGACATTATTATGGTCACAGAGAAACAAAGTCAGGTTTCAATAAGGAAGTGGGAGGATGGATGAAAAAAAACGAACCTTCAGTGCCGGAAAACTTTTTTAAAAACGATAAAGACCGGCCTGATCGTATTAAAGAATTCGGAAAATCAGCGGTTGAATACGATCTGTACAAAAAAGATCATCCGGCAGAAAAAATTACGCGCGACGAATTTGTAAAATCTAAACCTGCATCTTTTCCGCATTTGAACCAGCAAACAGATAAACCGGGTGGAAACAGAAATGAAGAAATTAAAAAACCTGAACAAATACAACCACAGAAAAATGTTCCTTTAGAAAATCCTGATGTAAAACCGGTTGAAAAAATTGAACCTGTGCCAACTTATAAACCTGTACCGCAACAAAAGAATCCTGAAGTAAAACCGCAATACAATCCTCAGCCAAAACAGGAGTGGAAGCCCGAAGTGAATCCGCAAAATAATCCGCAACCAAAGCAAGTGCCGGTTCCAAGAGTTAATCCTCAACCAAAACCAGTTCCGGTTCCAAGGCAAAATCCGGTGGTACCTCGTTCTACTCCAAAAGGAAAATAATTTTGGTTAAAGAGTTTTCGCGTTTTTTTTAGAGATTTGTAAATGAATTTTCTTCATCAGTAAAATTCAATAAACTATCTTTATGGAATGAAAACTAAAATTTGCCGGATTAATTATTTTAAAGAGTTAAAATTTGTTTTTTTGGTTCTTGTTTCGGGATTGATTTCCTGTTCAGAAAATAAAACTGAAATTCCGGAACAAAAAAAAGATTTTTGCACCAGCATTCACCGGAACGATTCAACAACACTTTCAAAAGAGCTGGAGCCTGTTGCAGAATTAATGAAAAACAAAACCGGAGTTTATGTTTTAGAAGACGGTGGCGGTGCTATGGTGGCACGCGCCTGGTTAAGTGAATACGCAGAAAAAACAATAGACATTCAGTATTTCATTTTTTCTATAGATAACGTGGGCCTTATTGCCTGCGATTATTTGGTAAGGGCAGCAGACAGGGGAGTTAAAGTGAGAATACTGGTGGATGATATGATGGTGGATGCCGGAAGCCATGAAATATTAACGCTCAATTCGCACGAAAACATTTCCATTAAAATTTACAATCCCGGAACCAATATTGGTAAAAATCTATTTCAGAAAATCTCAAAATTTTCGACTGATTTTGCAGGAGCAAACCAGCGCATGCACAACAAAACATTTACGGTTGATGGAAAAGTTACCATTACCGGCGGACGTAATATTGCAGATGAATATTTTGATTACGATCATGAGTATAATTTCAGGGACAGAGATGTACTTTTATTAGGTAATGTAACTACTCGCATTCAAAATTCTTTTGAGCAATTCTGGAACGATTCACTCAGTGTTCCGGTCACTGAGCTAATAAAAGAAGAAGGTGCAGATTTTACAGCAACAGACAGGTTTGAGCGTTTGCATCAGTACGCCTGCAATCCCGAAAATTTCTGGCCGCAGGTAAGAGATAAAATTAAAGATCTTCCGCTTGCATTTCAGTCCATTCAAAAATCCGGAGACCTTGTTTGGCTTGACAGTGTTTATTTTGTTTCTGATTTTCCGGGTAAACAGGATAAAAAAACAAACCTTGATCCTTTTTCTACTCTTGCTTTGATAGACCTGGTTAAAAACGCAAAAACTTCAATTGATATTCAATCGCCCTATTTAATTACAACTCAGCTTGGCGAAAAATTGTTTGCCGATGCGGTAAAAAGAGGAGTGAAAGTCCGGATCCTTACCAACAGTCTCGCTTCCACAGATAATCTCGAAGCGTTTTCAGGTTACCAGCGTTGCAGAAAAAAATTGCTTGAAACCGGAATCAGGATTTTTGAATTTAAAC